>CAZYUQ010000158.1:0-3403 GCA_964650565.1 uncultured Candidatus Bathyarchaeia archaeon
CGCCTCTGCAGAGGGCTATCTGCCTGATTTTGCTGTCGGCGCCTGCTGTTCCACCTAGCTGCGCGAAAACGACGTCATACCCGCCTAAGTAATCAAACCAGTACAACGCGTAGTCAGAGGTGAACACGGGCACTCTTTTGTTAACGGCGTTTGGGATGCTGGTGTTTGTTATGTGCTGCATGCTTCCGCTTTGCCGCAGGCTTGCAGTGTAGTTGGCTGCGGCTTGGCTGTAAGTGGTCACGTTCACGAACGTGTCAGGCGGCTCGCCCGTCATCAGTTCTCCATTCCAGTAGCCGAGGTCTATCTGTTTTCCGCCTGGCTCATCATAAAGGTAAGCACCGAGGAACTTGCTGCCCCACTTCGCCGTTGCATTGTTCAGCCATTCGATGTGCCACGGGGAAACGCCGAGCAAATCCCATGATGAGGCGTTGTAGATGTTGCCAACATCCTCCGTGTAATTGTAATAGACGAAGTTGAAGTAGACCATGACGTTTAGGCCAGCGTCTATGGCGTACTCGCAGACTTCGTTGAGCAATGTTTCGTTTGCGGCGCCGCAGATTTCCCATGAATTCACCACAAAAAAGTTCGTGTAACCTTTCACCTTGTCTATGAGCAGTTTTGCTTGGCTGGTCGAGTTACCGCCGAACGAAACTCCGAAAAAGAACTTGTCGCCCGCAGAGCCAGTTTCAGCTTGGTTTTGAAGATAAACTGCTGACACAACAACTGCAGACGCCAACAACGCAATAAAGACAAGCAACAGTAGTTTTCTCATAAACTCAACTATTGGAAACTACCTTTTAATAAATGGAACGTGCGGTTGGCTGGACTATATTTTAATCCCAAACCCAAATGTTTACGCTTGTGCGCTCGCTAATGTGTGCACTCACATCGCACGTGCACATGTGCGCACGCAAAGACAAATACTCACACGTAGATAACGCCTATTCCAGCCCAGCCCTGTTTGTTGTCCTTAATTACCTCATCATGTACATACTGTTCTTTAATTTCACACCAAAACTTGTTGACCTCGCACCCTGTCTCAGGAGGGTGACGACAAATGTCATGAAAGGCTATAACTCCACCTCTTCTGACCAAATTGTGGTACATTTCAAAGTCCATTTTTACACCATTATAAGTGTGATCTCCATCTATGAAAAGTACGTCTAGTTTCCGCCCTCCTAAGACTGCCTTGACAGCGCGAAGCGTAGAAGGTGCATGCGAATCTTCACGGATTAGTGATATCTGTTGATTATGCATTGCAAAAGATTTGTACAAAGGAATCCGCCATTCAGGATAGCCCCCACCAAATAGACCGTGTGGCAGGTCTACACTTACTAATACTCCATCGGGGCTCGCAAGCCTTGAAAGCGCGAAAAAAGTTCCACCAGTGGCGGTTCCAATTTCAAGAATGACTGTTGGTTTCAGCTTAGCCAAAATCTTTAGAATTCCCATAAATTCTTCCTTCACCTGCGCAGGCTGAATTTTCCATTCAATACGCCTTAAAGATAAATTGCGGAAAATCTTAAAGTCAAGTTCCACGATACCATTTATGTTCTTGCACGTATTTGCTCTTTTTTTCAAAATGACTGCCATTAACTTGGCGTTTCGCGAAAGCAATGAAGTGAAAACTTTTGATGCAACTGTTCTGAACTGCCCGCTCCCTTTCTGCGACCTGCAGCGGGTTTTAACTAGCTTCGTGTCAGTCATTGAACTGTCACTTTGTTATATACATGTTTCTTTAATGCCTAAAAAACTTTGTACGTAAAAAATATCTCCGCGTTTTTGTGAAGCTTAGTACTCGAACTTGCTATCAAACTGATGGAAACAATGTTACAACCGTGGTTAAGCCTGTTTGGTCCCAAAGGTCGGATGCAGGTCTCAACATGATACCTAGACAAAACCACAACAACAGCTTAAACGACGTTCTCCTCGCCGAGGGCATCGGCCGTCGCCATAAAAATTGTTTAAGCGCAGTCTTAAATGCACTATACTGTTTTTAGTTCATTTCGTTATTCAGCTGTTCAGCCGCAGTAGCTCTGCATATTTGGAGCCTAATAGCGATTCTATGCAGAAACCAGTAGGGGGTCTATCGGTATTGGCTGAAAAACCGCCAAAACCATGTTGTTTCCTTTATATAAGGGGACTATAGCTTTGTCCACGCATATCAGTTCACACATAACACAAACGTTCGATAGAAACCGCTAAACCGCTAGATTAGGTTATTAAGCGCGAAACTGAAAGTTAACCCTCAAACCAGAAGTGAAACCGCATGTCCAAGCCCAAAATCGGTCTCTCCATGCTTTACACGTTAAGCGAACCATTCAGCACGATGATTAAACACTTAGCCACCGTTAAAACGCCCTACATAGAAATCGTGGACGACGGCGCGCACACACTCAACAAAACACGCGTCCAAACCCTAAACGAAACCGCAAAGTCTTACGGCTTAACGTATACGTTGCATTCACCTTTCGCAGACATAAACATCGCCTCACCCTCAAAACCCATACTAAACGCCTCACTCAAACGGTTAAAGCAGTCAATGGCTTTTGCAAACGCGTTAAACGCTAAGCTCTGGGTGTTTCATCCAGGCATGAAAACAGGCATCAGCAGCTTCTACCCAGGCGAAGACTGGAAACAAAACATCCAAAGCATACGCTTACTGCACAAAACAGCAGAAGAATACAACGTGCAAATCGCGTTGGAAAACCTGCCTGAACCCTTCCCCTTCACCATGAAAGGCATAGACGATTTTGAACGGTTCTACAAGGAAACAAACTTGGATTTGGGCTTGGTTTTAGACGTGGGGCACGCAAACATAAGCAAGCAAACATACCGTTTCCTGCGCGCATTCAAAGATAAAATTGTGCACATTCACGTAAGTGACAACATGGGCGAATCAGACCAGCACTTAGGAATAGGCTACGGTAAAATAAACTGGCAGCAACTCGCCCAAACCCTCAAAGAAATAGCCTACGACAAAATCGTCATGCTTGAAACCATAGAGCATGTTAAAGAAAGCCTGCAGAAAATAACCCAACTGCTCGCTTAGCAGCGTGGAAGCGGCAACTCCAAACGCATAAAATCCTCAGCCACCACCACATCCCTGAAAACCTTCTGCGCCTGCTCCAAAAGCACGGTTGCATCCGCGTATCTGGCACTAATATGCGTCAAAACCAGCTTCTTCGCTTTTGCCTTCGCCGCAGCTTCAGCCGCTTGACTAGGCGTAGAATGCCCATCCTCCGCAGCTTTTTCAGCTAAAGCATCATCCAAAGTAGCCTCATGAATCACCAAATCCGCACAGGCGGCAAACCGCGCAAACCCTTTAAACGGTTTAGTGTCGCCTGAGAAAACGATTTTTCTCCCCCTCCTCAACGAGCCAGAAACCTGCTCAGGCTTCACA
>CAZYUQ010000159.1:0-3315 GCA_964650565.1 uncultured Candidatus Bathyarchaeia archaeon
CATTCAGCTGCTGCAGTAATACAGTTCTGCTTTCCTCTATAGCACTTTCTTTCTCTTGGTCCACATTTAATTTGTTGACAGCGTCTTTAACTGCGGCAACATCTATCGTTAAACCTGCTCCTTTTGCCAAGTCATCTAGCACCGCCACAAGTTCGTTACTTTCTTTTCCAACTTCTTCATCCCCAACCACTATGCCTAATATGATATCGTTCAAAGTGTAATACGCCAGAATCACTTTTTTTGCATCCTCAGGGTTTGGGTGGATTCGCGCGGGGAACTCGCCCTGTGAAGGCAGCCCATTGAAGTATTCAAACAGCGCTTTCAAAATGTCATGGGCTTTTTTGGAGATGTCTTCTGGAAGATGCTCCGTTACTGCTGACGAAAGCTCTGCGTAATCCAAGTTCACTGCGCCTTTTTGGTCTGAGAATCGCCTGAAGTTTTCTTTGGAGCATTTAAAGGTGCTCTCCACACGATTCCAGTCAACGCGTCCATTTAGGCTTCTGAGAATATCGAATAATGAATCCGTAATTTTTAGGGCACTGCTAAGGGCTTGCACGAGGTCGTTGTGTTTTTGTTTCTGTGCTTCTTCTTTGGCTTCCAATACTTTCCTTTGTGCATCCAAAACTTCAGTTATTTTTGTGCGCAGTGTTTCTGCAAGCGCTGCTTGCTCGATGACAAACCTGTCGGTAACTCCTTTACACGTAACGTTTAATTCGTTTTCAACCCGCTCGACAGCTTCTATATCGGCGAAGGGAATTTCTTTGGCAATTTGCTTCTGCCGCCTAAGGCGCCCTTTCTCTACGTAAAACTTTATCGTGTTGTCGACAAGTTCTATCGTGCCATTGCCAACATTTCTTAAACGAGCTTTCGCCATAAACCCTGTAGAAACTGGTTGTGGTGGTTGCTGTTTTCGCGGTTTTCTGAATGTCAATTTCACGGTTATGCTCTCCTCATGAGCGACAGATTTGTTTCGTCAAAAGAAAACTCGCTGAATCTTTGACTGTAGAACAGCCTAAGATACTCTTCAGCGTATTTAGAGTCAAACGGAAGGTCTTGAACGGCGATGTGCTTCTTCTGCCTAAACAGGTCTTCAATAGCCATTTCCGCTATCGGATAGTTCAGCAAAAGCTCTTTCTTATCGGCATATTTAACTATCGTTTCCACACACTCATCTATGTCAGCTAAAGCTTTGGGCATTTTCTCCAGCACCTCATCCATTTTATGCTTCTCTGAATCACAGATTATCTCCATCGCGGTTGCCATTCGCTTTCTTAAAGTAACATTTCTCTCCCACAAATAATTCTGCGTGGGCACCAAACTTTCAATTGACGCCTCAGTACTTTCCAGCTCTGCGTAAAGAAGCGAAAGCACCCCGCGGGCAATGCTCAACGACGACTGCAGAATATCTCTTATCGCAAGAACGCTCATTATGCCAACTGGCTTTTCAATACGAAGTTTAATATCCTCAGCTCTTTTCGCGTAATCCATGAGCTTCGGAAGGCCACCATTCAAAATTGGCAACAAGCGATCACGTTGAATGCTTAAATTAGCTATGGGCACCACAGAGTTCTGAAGAGCCTCCACCGACTGGGCAATCTTGGCGCCATATTGTCTCCGCCAATTATTCAGTGCAGTGAAAAGCGCATCCATAGCGCTCCAAGGAGCCGCTTCATCGAGTTTCTGCTTCGCAAAGGCTACGGTTTGGCTTTCCTCAGGAAGGTTGACATCGTACAAAGACCGTATGGTCGCATAAATTTGCTCAGAGAGCTGAATAACTTCGCTGGCGAGAAGCTTACCGCCGTCAAGCACTTCTTTTATGCTGTCTATCCTCGTTTCGACGGGCAGGTCTTTCTGGAAATCGGTTTTTGCAGTAGCTTTAACCTCCAAGCCCATGTCGCCGAATTTTCCCAGCCATGTCGAGTATTCGCAGTTGATGTACACGTGGTATTCTCCCAATGTAACGCTTAGCTCTGACAGTAAATTGTCGATCTCGTTGCTTAAGCCGGGGTCAAGCTCGCTGAATTTCTTATCTAATTCGGATGTGGTGTAGGACTTCTCTGAAGTCTTGCTGAGGGTATCATTGAGTTTGTCTTTGATTACGAGCATTTTTGCTTCAGTAAGACTGACGTTGACAGGAAGAGTAGTCTTGACTTTATCCAATAGCGCCTCGAAATTTTGCAGCTTGGTCATAAGCTCTCGCGCCTTCTCCAGAATCATACTGAGGGTCGCGTTCATTTTCGGTGAATATTCCACGAAAGCTGCAGGCAACGTGAACAATGTAGCCGCCACCATGCCCAGTACGATTTGCACCGCGTTGATGTCAGCTCTAAAAGCTAATGGACCTTGAAGAGCGCTTGAGAAGAGGAAGAACAAAGCGGTAGCGGTGCCTGCCATGAACGCGGGTAAGAACCGCTCCATTTCCGATAAACCGCCCTTTACGAGGAAGCGCACGATAAGAGCCAGAGCAAAAATTGCGCCGACCACTATTGCCAGGAACAGAGCTATGCCTGGAAGCGAATCGAGGTATTGGTTTAGCACTGTGGCCAAGTTGAGCCTGTCGGTGTTAGAGGGCAATGTAACCTGGTCAACTATGGCGTACACGACTTTGGAGGTGTCATACAGCCTGAACTGGAGCATGGACTGTTGGAGGTCTTTGAAAATTTCGCTTAGAGAAACGTAAATAGGTGGGCTAGAGCCAGGCTCAATCCACCACTCGAATTGCTCTATTTGCATGATATACTTCAAGTACTGCATCAGCATCAGAGGCGCCGAAATCAAAGCGTAGTACACTACGGTGAGCACCGAACTCTTTTTGAACAGCATGACAGCAGCAAAAATTAAGGGTATGGCGAGAAAATAGGTGTGGTTGGAGATAAGCAAAACCGCCGCAAGGATGCCCATGTTGATTGCGATAGCCTGCTTGTAACGTTTGAAAATAACGGGTAGCGCAATAAACAAGAAGAGCATAACAACGACCACGGCTATGCGAGTTTCCGGTTCACCCACCATAGCTATGAAGTCCACTGTGGATAATTGATACAGTAAGCCCAGTCCGATAAGCAAGGTTCCAATGGGCATCCCGAATCTTGGCTTCTTGAATGTAACAAAAGCCACCAGAAAAGCTAAGAGTGTGGGCAGCGGCTGCGGAAAAAGCGGCATAAGCGACAAGCCCAGTATCATGGTGGTAAGCGTTATAGCAAACGTGAAGATCTTAAGCGGAGCCGGCTCAAGTGCGCGTTCCCTCTGCTCTTTCTCCTTACTTTTCGCCTTTCTTTTTTTGAACCACGTGCGCAAGCGAGAAGAGGAGACAGGTGC
>CAZYUQ010000160.1:0-3314 GCA_964650565.1 uncultured Candidatus Bathyarchaeia archaeon
CCGTTGACTTCCTCTACGTAGCCGCCAAGCAGGAGCAAATTGTTGAGAAGAGAACGCCGACGGTTCACGCGTTCAAGAAAGTTGACACGCTGGCTGACGCGCAATTGTATTTTGTCGCCAGTTTACCTAACATTGGAAGGGAAAAAGCCGTGGCTGTGCTCAAGTCTTATCAGACGCCTTTGAACGCGTTGATTAACGTGGATGACTGGGCGAAAACAGTTCACGGGCTGGGTCCAGTGATAAGCAACAAAGTCAAAGAAGTCATAAGCACGCCCTTCAAAGAGTAAACCGCGTATACTGCCACTTACTGCATGCTGGAGGAAACCTGCCAAGCATGCGGGGACTGAGTGGGTATTCACAAAGATTAAAAAACTGTTCGTCGTATTACTTAATAATCCAGTGAGAAAAAGAGGGGCACTATTGAACAAGGTAAAATTGGTTCTAACTCTGGTTACGATAGCCATCAACGTAATCCCTATCGCAGCGATCCTGCTCATGTACCAAGGCAACTGGGCGGCATTGGTGGTTCCCCCCGAAGTAACCGACATGATAAACGACGTGATAATCGACGGCGTTATCTCGGAAAATCCGCTTGAGAGCATCACGTTTATTGATTCGCGGTATGATGCTGAAACACGAACCCTCACATTAACCTTCGAGGTGACAAACCCAGTAAATTATGATTTAACGGTTAACTCGCTTTCCGCTGAAGTCCGATGCGACGAACATGACTTTCCCATGGGGAATTTAACAATTGCTGACCCCGTTACCATGCGCGCAGGTGAAACCGCGAGAATTGATATTACTGGAACTTGGACGGAAGAAGCTGAGAATCATCTTCAGACTGCCCATGGAGGGGCACACACCATTGGCATCGAGGTGGTGGGAATCACCATAGACATTAATGGGGTCACTATTCAAACTGATGAGATTGTGAAGATTCCGAATTTTCCAGTAATGTGAAATGGGTGAAAGAGATGCGGTGGATTATTAACTGGGTGGGTCTCGTTGGCGCTATCGTAACAATCGTTTTGATAGTGGTCTCGCTATTTTATCCGTGGTGGCAGTTTAGAGTTGGCGAGGACTTGATTGCAGCAAACATTTCGCCGTTGAGCATTAACTTCAGCGTTTTAGGCTCTACGTTCACGATGCCCCTGCTGTGGGCGCTAAACTTGGCGAGCATTCTCACGCTTTTGGTAAGCAGTATCACGATGATAATCTACTCGGTTTTCCCAGCAAAATCCTACTCAAAGCAACTGCTTGACTTCTCATACAAGAAGCCAATATACATGCTGTTGATTTTCGTGATTTGTCTCATTGCGGCAGTAGTGCTCGCTCAGGCAGTGCTGCATTTCAATGTTCCGGTTGCGGGAACAGTAAACAGCGCTTTGCCTTTGCCGCTTGGTCAAGGCACAAGCGTCAGCGTGCTTATTTCTGCAGAGTTTCAGTGGCCTTTCGTGTTGGCTATAGTGTCAGCAGTGTTGTGCGTAGCTGCAAGGTTGTACCACAGGAGAATTACTGCGGTTCAGGAAGCGAATGTGATTGTTGTTGCTGTGCCGCCGCTTCCGCCTCCGCCGATTACGCCAGCATAGACGCGTTTTTGTGGTAGTCGTAGCGGAGTAGGTTTGTGGGTGTGCTTTAGTTTTTTAAGCGGTTAACTGTACGTAGCCTACGATGCAGGTTGAGGGTGGTGGGCTGTGGTTGCTGAGGATGAGTTGAACGCGTCAGCGTTTCAGAAAAAAGAAGGGGTTGTGGCTTTCCGTCAGCGGTTAGCGCTTGTGTGTTTGCGTTGGGTGCCTCGGCTGAGGAATATTTATTTTAGTGGCTCGTGAATGAAGATAGAGCCTGCATAAGCGCATAGCAAGTGGGGCTGTCGGCTAGTTTGGTCTAGGCTTGTAGCCTCGGGCGCTATAGACCCCGGTTCAAATCCGGGCAGCCCCACCATTAACGTCTGTTACTATTGAAAAACAAATTGAAAACTTGGTAACTTTTGCTAACTGCTGGTTACTGTTGAGTGTGTTTGGCTGCAATGTGCTGGAATAGGCTTATGTGTTAGGGCGAAGAGTCTAGACGTATGTTCCGTGTGGAAAAAATGCGCGCTGATGATTTTCCGTTTGCTGTCGAGCTTGCCAACACGATGGATTGGAGCATGGCTGTGGAGGATTTTGAGTTCGCGGTGGAACTTGAACCTGAAGGCTGCTTTATGCTGCTTCATGGTTCAAAGCGCGCAGGCGTCGCCACATGCGTGAGTTACGGGCGAATAGGCTGGTTCGGCAACCTCGTAGTAACAGAAGCATACAGGCGAAAGGGCGCTGGAGCACTTCTGGTGCGCTATGCAATTAATCACTTGCAAGCTGTAGGCGTGGAGACGGTTGGGCTTTATGCTTATCCGCATTTAATCGGGTTTTATGAGCAGTTTGGCTTTAAGACTGATGTGGATTTTCTGGTTTTTCAGGGCAAAACCGCTTCCGTTGTGACTGGGGAAACAGCACAACTGCGAAGAGCAAAGCCGCAGGATGTTCCAGCCCTTATCGATTTTGACAGCAAGTGTTTTGGCGCGTGCAGAAAGAAGCTGCTGGAACCCATGCTCCGTGACAAAGATAATTCATGTTATATGGCGGTTGACGAGCATGGAATTGTAGGTTACTGCGCGGCAACGGTTTACGAGGAAGCAGCTGGAGTTGGACCTTTAATGTGCCAAAGAAACGGCGGGGGCACTGCCGTGGCGCTTCTACAAGCAGTACTCAGCAATATGGGAAACCGTGGAGTGTTCATTTGCGTTCCAGCAGAAGAAACTGCCATTCTGGAGGTGCTGTCTACTGCGGGATTGCAGGAAAAGTTCCGTGTGACAAGAATGTTTTTAGGACCCGCCACAGGTAAAAGCTGCAAGTATATAGCGGAGTCTCTGGAAAGAGGATGAATTGTTATGGCGGATGATTTGTGCCGCGTGCTTGTGGAGAATTTCCTTGAAAGTTCATGGCAGTGCGTGGAAGCCCTATTTGAGAAGCTTGCAGGTCTCAAAGAGGAAAAAAACAGGAAACCCATATCCCTGTTTCGATTCAAAAACGGGCAACGCATCAACTCAACTTTTGACGGAAACCGCTTCTTTCTACGAGGCTCAGTTGAATACTCAAACCCGCAGTTGACAGTGGAGGAAGTGCAAGGAATAATAGGCGTACGCTTGCTCGCGGAATGCGGAAACTACTTCCACGCTTACGGCTTGCACAAGCCCGACGCTGCTGACGCTGCACAAATATGTGACGCCTTGAAGCAGCCGCCTGAGAGTCGTGTTATCCCGTTTCTGCTGAACACTG
>CAZYUQ010000161.1:0-3294 GCA_964650565.1 uncultured Candidatus Bathyarchaeia archaeon
GAAGAGATAGGTGCCTTCTCCAGCCCGGACGTAATTAGGACTTCGTTGACGCCTTGATTGAGCGCGTCCAAAGCCGCGTGCACCTTCGTGCTCATCCCATGCCCGATGCTGGGAAGCACCTCGCTGATTTCAGACGCACTAATCTTGGAGACATCCTTACCTTTCAACACTAAACCCTGCACATCAGTAAGCAGAACCAAGCGGTCGGCTTTGAGGGCGCCTGCTACGAAAGCGGCGCTTCGGTCTCCGTCAACGTTCAACGGCTCAAACTCTTCGCTCATGGCTATCGGCGTAACAACGGGCACGTAGCCTTTTTCAAGCAGAAACCGTAGCAAAGCAACGTTGGCTTCGGCTAGTTTGCCTGTGTAGCCGCCGTCAATCACCCGTTTTCTGCCTCGCTCATCCACAGCGATTAACCGTTTTTTCCGCTCCGCCTTCAAGAGCAGCCCATCCAAGCCTGATAAGCCTACAGCCGCGATGCCTTGGCTTTGCAGCGCCAAGACTATTTGCTTGTTGATTTTCCCAGCCATAACCATCATGTAGATTTCGATGGTTTCTTTGTCGGTGTAGCGACTTCGGAAGCCCTCAGGCGAAACAATAAACTGCTGCTGCTTGCCCAGCTTCGCGGCGGTTTCGGTGACTTCTGCTCCTCCTCCGTGAACAAGCACCAGCTTATGCTCAGCACGCAGCGCCGCCAAATCCGTGACCAGCGCTGAAGAAGCGCCTTCCTTGAGTATGCTTCCGCCCATCTTCACTACAATCAGCATGGCAGGTCACATCGGGTGGAAACCGGTGCTTTTGAGACCGGTGGTTTCGTCTATGCCCATGAGTATGTTGAGGCATTGGACGCCTTGTCCTGCGGCGCCTTTCACCATGTTGTCCACGGCGGAGAAAAGTATAAGCCTGTTCGCGTGCTCATCAATTTCAAAGCCGACATCGCAGAAGTTTGTGCCAACGGTAACTTTGGGGTCTGGAAGCTGGTAGGGTCCTTTTTGGTATTTCACTAAGCGTATGAACGGTTCGTTGCCGTACATGCCGCGGTAGGCGCGCCAAAGGTCTTTGTTTTCTATTTTCTGTTTGGGGAAAGTGTGAATTGTTGCGAGGATACCTCGTATGATGTTTACTGCGTGCGGAGTGAAAGAGATTGTTATTGGCTCACTTGACAGGGCACTTAGTTCTTGTTCAACCTCGGCGATGTGGCGGTGACCAACCACCTTGTACGGTCGCACTCCACTGGCCCGCTCTGGATGATGTGAAGCAACCGAAGGCTTGCTACCGCCTCCTGAAGAACCAACTTTTAAGTCGACGACGATTTTGTCTTTTTCCACAAGCCCTGCCTTCACGATTGGTGCTAAGGCTAAAATGGCGGCTGTTGCCTCGCAGCCTGCGCAAGCGATGAGTTTGGCGGTTTTGATTTCTTCGCGGTGGAGTTCAGGTAGCCCGTAGGCTGCGTCTTTCAGCATTTCAGGATGTGCGTGTGTCCAGCCGTAGTAGGTTTCGTAGTCGGCGGGGTTTTTGAGGCGGAAGTCGGCGCTCATATCAATCACCTTTAGCCCTGCCTCTAGGAGTTTGGGAACGAGGTTTACTGAGCCGCCGTGTGGGGTTGCGGTGAAGACTAGGTCGCAGTTTTTGCTGAGTTCCGTGGTGTCTATGGGTACGAATTTTAGTTGGGTGATTCCTCGGAGGTTCGGGTGGGTGTTGAAGACGTATTCGCCTGCGTTTTGGCGTGAGGTAACCATGGTTACTTCCACTTCAGGGTGGAGCAGCAGCAGGCGTAGGAGTTCGCTGCCGACGTATCCTGAACCGCCGATTATTCCAATTTTCAACATTTCTTGTTCACCTTGTTAATGTCATGTGATTTTATATCATGCTTTGGGCGCTTTTAATGAGTGGCACAGCCACGTTTATGCCCGCTATGAGGCGCGTTTGCTCCCAGAACTCAGGGCAAGAATTCGCCTCATGAAACACTATGCCGTCTTGGTTTTTGTCCACGCTCTCATCAATCACGCTTTTGATTTTAGCGTAGGACTCCGTGCTCTTGAAGTTGTGGAACGCTTTTTCCAGCTTGCTGTTCCACGCGGGGAAATCTTTCAGGCGCGTTTCGTCAGCCTTAACCTTTTGCACTGCTTTGAACGCTACTGCTGCCTTGTCGAGTTCCGCTTTGAGTTGGGTTTCGTCTGCGGTTTTGTTTTCGCCCACGTTCATCATGGCGTCCAACGCGAACACCCATGCGTCGTGCTCTTTGCCTAATGCGTTGCCGCATTTCACTGCTAACTTCTGTATGCTTGGGGGGAGTTTGGCGTCGAACACGAGGTTGCCGAGGTAAGTGTTGGTTCGGAAGTCTTTGAAGCCTGCGCGTGCCAGTGCGGTGGGGTGGCAGACGGGTGGTTTGCTTTTTTCTTTGTAGACTATTATGCGTAGGTCGTAGCACCATTTTTTGATTTGTTCTTGGGCTATGATGCCTACGGGGTTGGTTATGGATGGCGTTGTTTGCTGGATGTTGGTGACGAGTTGGTCGCGGTTTTTTGAGAGGACAATGCGGTTGCCGTGGGTGCCTGCGTCGGGTTTTATGACTATGCCTTCTGTTGAGGTGATTTCGTTTTCGAGGAGGTCGGCGATGTCGTTTTCGTTGCTGATTCTTGCGCCTGCTTTTGTGGTGTCGTAGGGGTCGCAGGGAACGTAAACCGTTTTGGGGATGGGGATGCCTTCTTTCCAGAAGTGGAGCAGCGTGCGGAGTTTGCTGTAGCATGTGAATTCGATTTGGGAGGGGTTGATGACTTTTTTGCCGAAAAGCTCCAGCGTGTGCGCAGCGTACAAGCGGCGATTTTTGCTTTGGGCTCTGTCCAGCACTACGCTGATGTCTTTGACTGTGTCTGTGTAGTTTTTGCCTTTGGTTTTGACGGTGTAGCCGTTTTTGTGTATGGCTACTGCGATTTTGCGGAACGGCAGGTAAGTTAGCGGTATGCCGAGTTGTTCGGCGGTGAGTTTTATGCCGTTTTCGTCGTTTTCTGAGCGTTCATAAAGAAGTGCGATGCTCATTGGTTGCTTGCGCCTCTACGGAAAAGTTTGTTTAAAAATTTTGGTTGTTTGGTTAGTGGGAGAATGGGTTGTGGTGACTGTTTATTCGCCCCAGTCTTCGCCTTCAATGGTTAGTTCTTGAAGGTCTACGCAGCCTGCTTTGATTTGTTTGACTTCGAGTTCTAGTCCGCAGCCTGGGCAGCTTAGGATTTCTCCTTTCACTGTGTCTGCTGGAACGTCTAGTTCTGCGTCGCAGTCGGGGCATCGGGCGTTGTT
>CAZYUQ010000162.1:0-3290 GCA_964650565.1 uncultured Candidatus Bathyarchaeia archaeon
GCGCGTATTAACCCCGCCCCCCCCGCTTACCACGACTCTTCTGCGTACACCGCCGTGAACACTGGGGCGCATGGGCACGCCGTCTTTGTCTGAACCGCCCATTATCTTCAGCTTGTGAGCGGGCAAATCCACTATGGCGCCGTCTACTACTTCGCTGATTTTTCTTCCGATGAGCGGAGTGGCGCGTGCTTCTTCAAGCTCAACCACTTTTGAAGTTCCTGCTTCAGGGTCAGACACTATTACCTTGAACTTAGCCATTTAACAGTTAACTCTCCAGCGCACTATGAAGTTGAGCATCTCTCTATTAAGGATTTATTCTTTTTATGCCCCATGTGACCTTTGCGTTTAGCTAGCACCAAGAATTTTTATGCTGCTTCAATTTAAGCTTGTTCTGAGAAACAAAGTGGGCATTTGCAAGTAATAGTCTATTTCATGTATTTTGATAGAGCGGTTTCAGGGGTCAGATTCTCATGGACTATGCCACAAAGTACTTTTACCATCTTTGTCGGGTTTTCGTGTTGAAAAACGTTGCGACCTGCAGCTACACCTGCGCCTCCAGCCATGATTGAACCGTAAACCATTTCGCAAAATTCTTTGTCAGTATTGGCTTTTGGACCCCCAGCCATAACAACTGGAATGCCGCAACTCCTCACGACCTCTTTAAATGAGTCTATGGTTCCAGTATAATTGGTTTTAATCATGTCAGCACCAAGCTCTGCACCCACTCTGGCTGCATGCATAACTAAGGTCACATCGTATGGGTTTGATATTTTTGGTCCGCGAGGGTACATCATGGCGACCAACGGCATGCCCCATTCCTCGCAAACTTTTGCATTTCTACCCAGCGTTGCAAGCTGTTCTGCCTCTGTTTCAGAGCCTATATTAACGTGCAGGGATACTGCGTCAGCGCCCAACTTGACGGCTTCCTCAACTGAGGCAACTTGAACTTTACAATTTGGGTCGGGCCCTAGGCTAGTGCTGGCAGAGAGGTGAAGAATCAATCCTATGTCTTTCCCAAAACCTCTATACCCTGTTCTTATTATGCCTTTATGCTCGAGAACAGCATTTGCGCCTCCTTCAGCAATCTGATTAACAATATTCCTCATATCCAGCAAACCAGTAACTGGACCAATCGACACGCCGTGGTCGAGGGGCACGATAACTGTTCTTTGCGTGTTTCTATTCATTATTCGGTCCAACCTTATTCGTTTGCCTATTTCACTCATGCCAACCCTTTCCTTCAAATCTGCAATAGACAAGTAACTTAACTCCGCAAATAAGCTTTCCGACACTCGCTTGTATTAGAGGAAGACAACGCATTGAAGGAGCAGGTTAATAGCCATTTGAGAGAGGCTAAATTGGAGTTTAAGGGCACAGTGGCGGCGAAACACATGATTCAAGTGTTAAAGGAGGATGTGACTCAACTATAAGAGTCCCTTGCTATTCTTGTAGCCTCAAGGGTTGAAACTCTTGGAAGCAAACTCGCTGAATAACTACATCTATGATTGGTTCCTTGTTTGAGCTAAAAAAAGGGATTGCGCGGGAGACGTCACCAATGGCTATCTATTAAGGATTTATGAACAAACCGCGGCATCCAGACAAAACGCCACAGTCTCCAGTTTAAAAAGAGAACTAAAAGCAAAAAAGGGTAAAGCTAGGCTTTACCAGCAGCTTGCAACGCTTTCCGAAGTTCGTCTGCCTTGTCAGTCATTTCCCACTTGAAGTCCGGGTCATCTCTGCCGAAGTGCCCAAACACCGCTGACTTCCTGTAAATCGGCCTGAGCAACTGCAAATGCTCAATAACCGCTTTAGGCCGCATGTCAAAATGCTTCTTCACCAACTCCAGAATCGCGTCATCAGACAGTTTGCCCGTGCCAAAAGTGTTCACGAACACGGAGACCGGTTGCGCCACGCCTATAGCGTAGGATAGTTGAATTTCGCATTCATCCGCTAAACCCGCGGCAACAATGTTCTTAGCGATGTACCTTGCCATGTAACAGCCTGAACGGTCAACTTTCGACGGGTCTTTCCCTGAGAAACATCCGCCGCCGTGGCTGCCAACGCCGCCGTAAGTGTCAACGATGATTTTGCGCCCTGTCAAACCTGAATCCGCTAAAGTTCCGCCGACCACGAATCTCCCCGTGCCATTAACAATGTACTTTGTTTTTTCATCCAGCATGTCTGCGGGTATAACATACTTGATTACGTGTTTGATTACGTCTTCTCGGATAGTCTCCAATTTGACACTTGCAGTGTGCTGCGCAGCAATAACCACAGCGTCAATTCTCCTCGGTTTTCCATCCAAGTACTCCACGGTAACCTGAGATTTACAATCAGGCCGCAAATAAGGCAAGAGCTTCGTTTTTCGGCATTCAGCTAATCGCTTCACAAGCTTTTGCGCAAGCATTATCGGCAGAGGCATCAGCTCCTTGGTTTCGGTTGTGGCATAACCGAACATCATTCCTTGGTCTCCAGCGCCCTGCTCATGCGTTTCAGTTTCGTTCACGCCAAGTGCAATGTCTGGCGACTGCTCCTCCAGCGAAACGAGGATGCCGCAGGTTTCCCAGTCAAGCCCGTCTTTAGCGTTGTCAAAGCCGATTTCCCGTAATGTTTTCCTGACAATTTTTGGTATGGACACGTAGCAGTTGGTTGTGATTTGCCCAGTGACTACCACGTTGCCCTGCATTACTAGGGTTTCGCAGTCAACTCGCGCCTTCGGGTCTTGCCGTAAAATTGCGTCTAAAACGCTGTCGGAGATTTGGTCGGCGACTTTGTCCGGGTGGCCTTCGCCCACGGATTCCGAGGTGAACAAGTATTTTCCATTTTTTCTCATAGGCTGTCCTTCAATTCAGCTTTTGGTAGAGAGTTTAATTACCCAAGATTTTCCTAAAAAGGCTTTCTCCCTAATCTGACTACATCCAATAATGGCTTACAGTGCAAACTGAAAGCTTATCACCGCAAATAGCCAATACAATACACCATGAAAAAGCTAATTCAAACTGGAAACGCGCCTACGCCAGTAGGCCCATACAGCCAAGCCATAAAAGCCGACAAGTTCCTGTTCATTTCAGGACAAGTGGCAATAGACCCGAAACAAGGCAAAATAGTTGCGGCTGACATAAGGGGGCAAACCGTCAGAGTAATGGAGAACATCAAGGCAATACTGCAAGCCGCAGGTTACAGCTTTAGCGATGTTATCCAAGCCAACGTGTATCTTGCTTCGATGGAGCTGTTCAGCGAATTCAACAGCGAATACGCAAAGTATTTTGAGAGGGAGTTTCCAGCCCGCG
>CAZYUQ010000163.1:0-3236 GCA_964650565.1 uncultured Candidatus Bathyarchaeia archaeon
ATTTTATCCTGTGCTGTTCGTCTATACATTACTTGGAGGCTCTGCAAGAATGATTCTGTGACTTCTATACCATCCGTCTCAGTTAAGGTCCTTAACAAGGTGATTAGGCTCTCTTCAGCTGTTTTTAGAAGCTCGTTTGCGTTCATCTTTTTGTGTCTATGTTCATAGAAACCCAAGTCTACTTCGCATTGTCGTCTGTAAGAGGCATTTCTGAATAGCTCAGCTAGTAGACCTACTTCCAGACCCCAATCGCTGGGTATTCGAAGATGCGAAGCTAAGTCTCTGTAGATGGCGAATTCGCCTGAAAGCGCATAACTGAAGGATTGCAAATATGTAACAAACTTTGAGTGAAGTTTTTCTTGTAAGGTTTCCAGCAGAGGATTAATAAATAGACGAGTAATTCTCCCATGCATCTTTCTGTTTTCAATGTTTACTCTCGCGTAATAACCTTTGGCAAAGAAGAAATCAAGTTTCGGTTCGACCACAGCATAAAGCATCTTTGTGGGCATAGTCTTGGAGTAATTAGCAATGTCAGCGTCATGGGCTACAAAAGCGTAAAGTTCGAGAGAAGCGATACCCATAGTTATCCATAAGTCCTTGCCTTTCCCAGAAAGCTTTGTGACGTCAATTCCTTTCTTTCTCAGTTCTTCTAATACAGCAACAACTTCCGGCTTATTACACCACACTACATCGCATGGAATTTTGAAGTTGCGGCATAATCTCGTTGCTTTTTCGTAACCTTTCGGGGTTTCAGCTGAAAGAGCAATGAACACTTTCTTGAGGTAATCGCACTTGTTTAGCTCATCCACTATCCTCGCCAGCACTGGGTTCTCAAGGTCGTTTTCGATTATTGGTATTATTAGGCCTGACGGATACTCCGTGCTTAAACTTCGCAGTCTATCACTCATGTAATCAAAATCCATGCGGAAATCATGTATTTTCGCAATTTTTTTCTGTTCAAAATCCATAGTACCGACCCCGCTGTTCTAAGGGTATTTGAAAGAATACTCCGTATAAAAGAGTTTTTAATTAACAACCATTGAAAACAGACTTTCCAATGCACTGCAGGACTAAGTTTTATATGTTTTAAAGTTGCTGGATGGAAATGTTTATGGCAGTTAACCACAGTTTTAGCTCTATCCCAAGCGTTAGGGTGAGAACGGTTGCGCACGAAACAAATCAGAAAAAACCTGTTTCTGATAGACCTTGAAACTGGCGGGTTCAAGAACCTCATCGCCAGTTACGTCCTCAAAGCAGCACACGCGATAATCATCGAAACTGGACCCACATCTTCGATTGGCAACCTGCTTGCTGGCTTAAGAGAAATAGGCGTCAAAACCGAAGATGTGGCTTACGTGGCTCTTTCACATGTGCATTTGGACCACGGCGGCGGAGTGGGCGCTTTGCTGAAGAGCTTGCCGAACGCCAAAGTAATTGTTCACCCCAGAGGCGCGCCGCATCTGCTTAACCCTGAGAAGCTTTGGTTGCAGTCGCAGAAGGTTTTGGGGCACGTGGCGGAGATTTACGGCAAGCCTGAACCCGTTCCCGAAAACAGGATAATCGCTGCCGCTGAAGACATGACGTTTGACGCAGGCAACAACATGCAACTGAAGGTTGTGGAAACGCTTGGGCACGCCGCACACAACCTAAGCTACCTTGAACTTTCAAGCAACGGCGTATTCACGGGAGACGCTGCGGGCATCTACCTCCCCGAGTTCGACGTGGTTATCCCCACAACGCCTCCTCCTTTCCGTCTGGACATTGCCTTAGCTTCACTAAACAAGCTCATCAACCTTAACCCCGAGTTTCTGTACTACAGCCACTTCGGAAAAGCAAGTGACGCCGTGCAGCGTCTCAGCGCTTATGCGTTGCAGCTCAAGTTGTGGGCAACCATCGCAACAGAAGGCGTGAAGAAGGGACAAAGCGCGGAAGCGATACGGGCGCGAATACTACTGGAAGACCCAACCATGCGCCAAATAAGCTCTTTCCTCAAGTCGCATCCGATTTTTATGAAGACCGCTGTCGGAAACAGCGTGCAGGGCTTCATTGATTTCACAGCGAAACCTAAGCTTTGAAGTGCCGTGTTCAAAACCATTTTATATTCAGCTTCACCTTTTTTGTGTGAGGGTACAACAAAATGGGTTACGGCAAAGGTCACTATCCGACAGAAAACGTTCCTCTTGAAAAACTAGACAACTGCATGTGGCGCATACCCCAATACAAGTCGGGAATGCGCGTTCCAGGCATGGTTTTCGCTAATGACAGCCTTATGGAGAAGATGCAGACTGACCGCACGCTTTGGCAATGCGCTAACGTGACGCAACTGCCAGGCATTTACAAGTACGCCGTGACATTGCCTGACGGGCACGAGGGCTACGGATTTCCCATCGGTGGCGTCGCCGCAACAGACTACGATGAAGGCGTAATCAGCCCAGGCGGCGTCGGCTACGACATCAACTGCGGGGTTCGCCTCTTAACCACGAACCTTTCAGAGCAAGCGTTAAGACCGAAGCTTGCTCAGTTGGCAAGCGCCATTTTTGATAATGTGCCAGCGGGGCTTGGGAGCCGCCGCAAAGACTTCAAAATAAGCTCTGGAGACTTGGACAGGCTTGTTACTGAAGGTGTGCAGTGGATTATTGACCGAGGCTTAGGCTGGGATGGTGACGCGAAGCACTGTGAAGAGGGCGGGTGTATGAAAAACGCGAATCCCAGCAAGGTTTCCGCCACAGCCAAAAACAGGGGCTTAACCCAAATTGGCACGTTAGGCTCAGGAAACCATTTCCTAGAAATCCAAAAGGTTGACAAAATTTTCAAACCGCAGACAGCCAAAGCGTTCGGAATCGAAGAGGAAGGGCAAGTCACGGTTATGATTCACTGCGGTTCCAGAGGCTACGGGCATCAAGTGTGCTCCGACTACCTGCGCGTCATGGAGCACGCGGTGCAGAAGTACAAGATAGCCTTGCCTGACAGGGAACTATCATGCGCGCCAGGACACAGCAATGAGGCTGCGGATTATTTCCAAGCTATGGCGTGTGCGGTTAACTACGCGTTTTCGAACAGGCAAGCCATAATGCACTGGGTCAGGCAGAGTTTCCAGCAGGTTTACCATGAGGAACCTGAAAAGTTCGGGTTGAAGCTTGTTTATGACGTGGCGCACAACATCGCAAAAGTGGAGACGCATAAGGTTGATGGCGGGCAGAAGAAGGTTTGGGTTCACAGGAAAGGCGCTACACGGG
>CAZYUQ010000164.1:0-3203 GCA_964650565.1 uncultured Candidatus Bathyarchaeia archaeon
GGTTTGCGCCTATGCTTGACACCCTCAACGGTTTTATCATTAGCATTGAGGAACCAACATTCTAGGGGCGATTTTTCAAGGCATTTCTCGTCAATGGCGTAACCGTGATTCTGCGTGGTGATGTAGCAGCGGTTCGTCTTCAAGTCCAGAGCAGGCTGGTTTTGGGAGCGGTGCCCAAATTTCATCTTGTAAGTGTCTCCGCCCATGGCAAGCGACAGTATCTGGTTGCCCAAGCAGATGCCCATCACAGGCACTTTTTCCACGAGCTCTTTCACACAAGCTATAGCCTCAACACACTTTTTCGGGTCGCCTGGACCATTGCTTATAACGACGCCACGTGGCTTATACTCCAAGATTTCTTTGGCTGAAAAATCGTAAGGCACCCTGACAACGCTGATGCCGCGTTTCAGAAAATTCCGTATGATGCTGTTTTTTACGCCTGTGTCGATCAAAACAACCGTGTTTTCGCCTTCGACTTTGTAGGGTGTTGGCTCTTTCACGGTTACTTGCTTAACTAAATCGGTCAGGTTTGGGTCTGGAATGTTTTTGGCTTCCTGCAGGAGGCTGTCAACGTTAATCTCTTCTCCCTCTTCGCATGTGTGTATGATGCCTAGCATGACGCCGTGTGTGCGGAGCTTCTTGGTGAGGCGTCTTGTGTCGACGCCGTATATGCCGGGGATGCCTTCGTCTGCCAGCCACTTGTCTAAGGTTCTTGTTGACGCCCAATGGTACGGTTCTTCGCATAGCTCGTGGATTACTAGCCCTTGCACTTGGATGCGTTCTGACTCAAAATAGAGCGGAAGCCCCAAGTTGAGGTCATACGGCGGAACGCCATAGTTGCCTATTAATGGGTAGGTTAAGGTGAGAATTTGCCCTTTGTACGATGGGTCGGTGAGGGCTTCGGGGTATCCGACCATTGAGGTGGAGAAAACTACTTCGCCTGTGGTTTTTCGGGCTGCGCCAAAACCGTGACCGCTGAAGAGGGTGCCGTCTTCTAAAATTAGGACCGCTTTTTTGTTTTTGCTGGAGCTATGTTGTGTTGCCAATGCCCTATTCTACCTGCAATTTATGATTTTTAAAGGTTGCGTTTTCATGGGAATTCACGTTGAAACATGCTTTAACTGCTGATTCAAGCTTGTTTTCCGCCTCGTTAAGCTGCTGTTTCAGCTTGGACACGCCTGCTTCAGCGAGAACCAAACGCTTCTTCCGAGCAACTAAGGCTTTTTTAACTGTGGCTGGTGCTGGTCCGCCCGTGACATTGTACGTTGCAACTATCTTTAGCACGTCAATAGCATCTGTAATGTCTGCTGCTTTAACGCTTAATTTTATGCCCGCCGCGTTTTGAGCAGTTTGCTGGAGCATTTCAGGTGTGGCATCAAGGAACGTCTGTTTAGCTTCTATGAGCTGCTTGACTAGTGTGCCGATTATTTTGTGAGCTGAACGGAAAGGAACATGGTATTTCCGCACAAGCATGTTAGCCAATTCGGTTGCCGCTGCAAAGCTCGTTAATGCTTTGCTGGAAACGTCTGCTGTCACTTTCACGTTAGGAATAAGCTCAGCGAACATGCATAGAGCAGCGTTGACGGTTTCTGTGGCTGTCCACAGTTTAGGCGTGATTTCTTGGAAATCAAGGTTGTAAGTTGACGGCTGGCTCTTCAAAGCCGCGGCAGCAGCTACAAAGTCGCCCAGTACGTGGCTGGCGCGTGCGCGGATAACTTCCAGCACTTCAGGATTCTTCTTCTGGGGCATGATGCTGCTTGTGGAGGCAAATTCGTCTGGAAGCTCTATCACTCCGAAGTCTGGGGAACCCCAAACAATCCAGTCTTCAGCTAAACGGCTTAGGTTCACGGCGATAAGCGTGAGCGCCGCGGTGGTTTCAAGAATGAAGTCTCGGCTGCCCACAGCGTCAATAGAGTTCTCCACCATGCCATTAAAGCCTAAAAGCTCAGCGGTTCTTGTGCGGTTTATTGGGAAGCTTGTTGTGGCTAAAGCGCCTGCGCCCAAGGGACAAAGGTTCACTCGCGCGTACGCTTCCTGTAGCCGTTGGAAGTCGCGTTCTAACGCGTCGAAGTATGAGAGGAAATAATGCGCGAAAGTTACGGGCTGCGCTGCTTGCAGGTGCGTGTACGCTAGGATAACGGTTTCCGTGTGCGCTTCAGCTGTTTCCGCTAGGCTTTTCTGCATTTGCATCACGGAAAGCATCAAGCTAAGCAGGTTTTCTCTGAGTGCCATGCGGATGGCTGTGGCAACTTGGTCGTTTCGGCTCTTGGCGATGTGCAGGTTTCCGCCTGTTTCCCACCCGACGTCCTTAAGCACGGCTTCTTCCACTGCCATATGCACGTCTTCAGAAGCAGCGTCCAATTTGATGTTGGCGTGTTTGGTTAGGGCCTTGAGGAGTTTGGCGCCGTCGGCTTGCGGGATGATTTTCTGTTCCGTGAGCATTACTACGTGGGCTTTGTTGATGTCAACTACTGCTTTGGCGAGTTTGGCGTCGTCTTTTATTGATGAAGTGAACTGGGAAACGTCTTTTCGCAGTGAGCCTATTCTTCCGCCATGCAGTATCTTTGACATCGCACGTTCGCCTGTTTTCCTATCTGAAAGGTTAAGCTTTCTTGCTGCCTCCGGCTGGTTTTTGCTTTTTGGCTTTCCGCTTCAGCACATTATACATTCTCGTCTGCAAGCCCCAGAGCTCAATGAAGCCCTTGGAGTATGCTTGGTTGAAGGATGTTTTGATGTTGTAGTTCACCAAGTTCTGGTCGTAAAGTGACATCGGCGAGGAACGCCCAACCACTTGGAGCCCGCCTTTGTACAGTTTAACGCGTACTTCGCCGCACACGTTCTCCTGAGTCTTGTTTATGAAAGCTTCAAGGTCCTCCCGCAACGGGTCCATCCATAAACCCGCGTAAGCCAGAAAAGTCCACTGAGCATCAATCTGCTGCTTAAACAGCACTTCATGCCGCGTAAGCACCAGTTTCTCCAAGTCCTTATGCGCCTCAAGTAGGACCGCGGCGGCTGGGCACTCGTAATTCTCTCTTGACTTAAGGCCTACCATTCGGTCTTCGATGTGGTCTATGCGACCAACACCGTGTTTTCCCGCTGTTTCGTTCAGCATTTCGATAAGTGCAAGCGGTTTCAACGCTTTGCCATTCACAGCAACTGGCACGCCTGCGTTAAACTTGATGGTTACGTATTCAGGCTTGTTC
>CAZYUQ010000165.1:0-3183 GCA_964650565.1 uncultured Candidatus Bathyarchaeia archaeon
CCTTCAAAGCCCTCGCCTCAAAAAGCTCCATGTTGGCAGCGTCACCGCAAAATTCAGGTTTAAGCCGCCACAAAGAAACCAAAGCAGCCTTCCCCGGACAAGCAGCCTCACCAAACACAAAATTCAATTCAGAAACAAAAATGTCCGCGTCAACAACACCTAAAACGCTGCGCAAGCTTTTCCGTTTAGCCGCATAAGCTTGAACTTTACTTAAGATTACGTCAGAACGGTACTGCCCACGCTTTTTATCAAAAGCTTTCTCCGGCAGAGGTAACTGCGCATCAACCACTGTGCACGTTACATCGGGGAAAATCTGCAGCAGCTTTTCCTTGAGCCCAACCAGCACCGCAGCATCTACTTGCCCAACAGGCAAGATTCCGATTTTCGCCGTCACACTCAAACCTCAAACGTGTCGCCAGTCCGCGGCGCGACAGCCTCCACACCAAGTTCAGACTTGGCCCAATTTGCAAGCAGTTCGCAGTTGCCTTCAGCGCCATGCACAACAAAAACTTTAGGCTTCCCGCCTAGCTTCCGCAAAGCCTCCTTAAGCTGGCTTGCTCCACAATGCGACGAAAAGTCAAAATGTTCCACACGCGCTTTGACTTTGCGCACTTTCCCGTCAATCGTGCAGATGCCCTTCTCCAACAGTTCTTTTCCAGGCGTTCCCGGAATCTGATAGCTTACCAAAAAGATGGCGTTGCTGGATTTCTTCCCGATTTTTGACGCGTAAAAAGCAGCTGGACCACCCTTCAGCATGCCAGCAGGCGAAACGATTACGCTGGGAGCCTTAAGCGCTTTGCGTCGGTCTCTCCAACCCTCAACCCACTCAGCCGAGTGCGCGGCGTCAACGAACAACTTGGGGTCTCTCAGAAACTCCTTGTGGTTCATCATTATCCTGCTGACTTCGCGAGCCATACCATCCAAAATAACAGGATACTCAAAATGATAAGCAGCCAGAATGGAAATCATTTCCTGTGCCCTTCCAACTCCGAAGGCAGGCACAAGCACGCTTCCGCCGTCCTCCACCACCTCGGTGACAGCGCCCACAAAACGCTTCTCCAACTCCAAACGCTCAGTATGATCTTCACTCGCGTAAGTGCTCTCTGTAATAACCGCGTCCAAGTCACCATAATCCATAGTGGCACCCGCCAACAGCTTGCTGTCAGCAGTGTTAAAGTCGCCAGTGTACAGCAGCCGTTTTCCTTCTGTTTCAATCAGCGCATGAGCGCTTCCAGGCGTGTGCCCAGCGTTTAAAAGTTGAATTTGCATGTCGCCTACTTTCTCTTTAACCCCGTAATCCAAATGCTTGTTGCTTTTCATCATGGTTTTTAACTCGATGTACTCAAAGGGCAAGTAGTAGCTGGACAGGTGGATGAAGTCTTGGATTAGCAGTTGCGTTAACTCCAAGTTCAGCTTGTTCGTGTACAAGGGCGTTTTTTGGTCAATATAAAAGAGTGGAAGTGCACCTGAATGGTCTAGGTGGCTGTGCGTTAAAACTAACGCGTCTACTTCTTTCGGCGGCACATGCATCGGAAAGCCCGGTTCGCGGTCAAGCATGACGCCGTAGTCTAACAGAACCTGCGATTTTTTAGATTTAACCGCAATTCCGATTCTGCCGACTTCACGGGCACCACCTAAAAACTTAATGTGCAACTAGGACCAATCCTTTTGTTCAATAGCTAACTCGATAATCATGACCTGTGCTCTTTTAAAAACGTATTGACTTCCTCTGCGGAGACACCTTAACCAAGCCTTTTTTCACCGCTTTCAAAACCTCATCCACACCCAAAGACGCCTGAATCTCCGTGTAAACCGTGCATAACTCCGAAGGCTGATGTGCATCGCTGCCTGCCACACCAGGCAACCCCATAAACTTGGCCAAGTCAAGAGCCAGCTTGTTAGCTGAAGCCGATGTCTCACCGTTGAGAACTTCCACAGCGTCAAACCTGTAATTCTTCGCCAAATCGCCCATGCCATATTCCCTGTAAGGATGCACAACCACGGAAACGCAGCCGCTGTCTCGGGCAAAGTCAACCACATTTGCCGCTGTCCATGGCCGCGGTGGCAACTCCTCAGCGCCTAAAACCACGATGTCGCCATCGGGCGTGCTAATCTCCACGCCGGGAATAATCAGGATGTCAGGGTAAGCCGCGGCTAACTGCCGAATCGCGTTGCATCCGCGTACGGTGTCGTGGTCGGTTACGGCAGCAGCTTTGATAAAGTCATGCGCGACAAGCCGCTCCACAAGCGTTTTAGGCTGAACTGAGGAATCATCAGAATACGTAGTGTGCAGGTGCAAGTCAGCTCGAATCAAGGTTATTCGCTCGGGTTTTTCTTCAGAATCATCTCTAAGCGGGTTAAAATGTTTTTGGTTCCCTCCGCCTTGACATCCACATGCTCAAAGCCTATGCCTTTTTTCTGGCAAGCACGGCGGCAAGCCGTTTTAACACTGCTACCCCACTGCTCAGGGTCATGAAGCAACACAACAACCGCGTAGCCCGTGCGCTGAATGTACGCTACAACTTGCTCTGCCACATAGCAAATGGTTTCCTCATCAAGCGGAAGCGCGGTCTCATGCTGGGAAAGCGGGTAAACCTCATCTAGCTCCAGCGGAATCACGCCGAACGGCGCCGCGTAAAAACAAACGTGCACGTCTGCAGGGACTGATTTGCTGATTTTTTTGAATTCATGCGCCTTGTGCAAGGGTTTCGTGCGGCTTTGCGGCGCTAGTAGGAGGATTTTGGCGTTTTCTGGCGGGTGATACCGTTCCAGCAGCTGATGCCTGTAACGTGTGACTTCGGGTCTGGCAAGCCCAACCGAAGTGAAAAAGAATAATCCGCTTCGTTTGGTTGTTGGGCTGTGTTTTTCGATGAAGTCGCGGTAGGCGCTTAGCCTTTTTGTAGCTGTTAATAGAGCTGGGTGCGCGTGCGCCCGCATCTCCATGTGCTCCCAGAGCCTGCCGTCTCGGATGGCTTGTTTTACACGGTTTAACTCTGCTTTGCAGACGTACAAGTTGTGCTCGGCTAGGAAGACTTCGCGTTCTTTAGGCGCTTCAGCCATGACTTGTTGCGGCGTGTGCTTTGCGCATCGTGGGCATTGGCAGGGGAAATAGTCCAGTTCGTCTAGCCGCCATGTGCCGTTTTCGGTCATGTAACGGTTTTCTCGGGCGTACAATGCGTAAGC
>CAZYUQ010000166.1:0-207 GCA_964650565.1 uncultured Candidatus Bathyarchaeia archaeon
AGGCTGCGCGCCCGCGTTTATCACGGCGTCAACCACGAACTTTTTAAGCCCATTCACGCCTTCGCTTGGCAGCAGCATTCTCGTGGCGCAGACGTTTTCGGAGCCTCCGCCCTTCGGCATGACCGCCAACTCCATGCTGTCGCCAGCCACGATTTCCCAGTGCACGCACGGCGTGAACCTGCCTGTGTTGTCGCCGCTGTTCTTGCA
>CAZYUQ010000166.1:217-3172 GCA_964650565.1 uncultured Candidatus Bathyarchaeia archaeon
GGTCAACAGCGTTAGGTCTGAGGGGGATTTCTCGTGTGGCTTTCCGCGCTGCGCTGGCAAGTGCTTCTTCTACTTTGTCTAAGTGCTTTACTTGTGCGCCTGCTTTGACGTAGAAGGTTAAGGTCCCTGTGTCTTGGCACATGGGTGCTTGCCGTTCTTCAGCCAGCGCGATGTTGCAGAGGATGGCTTTTAGCTGCGTTTTTGCGGTTGCGTTTGTTTCTTCCGCGTAAGCCTTTTGTAGCGCTTGCTTAACGTCTTCAGGCAAGTAAATGACCGCTTGCTTGATGAGGTTGAAGGCTGCGGTTTCCAAGATGCTTAGTTGCTTCAAAGCTGGTTCCACTCTTTCATCAGCGTTCTTCTATAAACTGCGGCTTGTACTTATAACTTGGCGTCTCTAGCGAGTGAAAAAGGTTCAGCTTGGGAATTGCACTGAACTGCTGGTCAACGCGCACGGGGCTTCTTCAGCAGAAAGAGCCCTGTTTCTGCGAGCAAGTTTGGAAAGAGCTTAACTCGCTTGTTCTTGCCGATAAAAGCTGATTTCTCAATTCGGATACCTTTTTTCCTGCAGTATTCCACGAAGTCTGCAATGCTTAAAAAATGCAGGTTTGGCGTGTCGTACCACTCGTAAGGCAAAGCAGGAGTCACGGGAACCTTTCCTCTGAAGAACAACTGAAACCTCGCGGAGACGTGCACGAAGTTGGGGAACCCAACAATGGTTTTCTTGCCCACGCGCAACGATTCTTGCAAAACAAATTCAGGCTTCTTGACTTGTTGGAAGGTCTGGTTCAAAATCACATAATCAAAAGATTTATCCGCATACTCCGATAAACCCGTGTCGATGTCTTCTTGGAACACGCTTAAGCCTAGGGATACGCAGCGGTAAATGTCTTGCTCGTTGATTTCTATGCCCTGTGCGTGCACCTGCTTTTTCTCGATGAGAAGGGCTAACAGTTCGCCGTCGCCACAGCCGAGATCCAGCACCGAAGCGCCTTGCTCAATCCAGCCTGAAATGATTTGATGCTCAATCTTAGTTGACGCTTGCTTCAGGTTTGCCACGCTCCGTTCTTGTTGTCGTTTGACACGGTGCTCAAAAAATGTTTGATGAAGTGGGCTTCTTCTTCAATTTCTAAGAGGAACGCATCATGGCCGTAAGTCGAGTTTATTTCGCAGTAAGTGGCATCGACTCCCGCGAGCTTGCATGCTTTCGCTATCTCTTGGGACTGATATGCAGGATACAGCCAGTCTGACTTGAAGGCTATAACAAGTACCTTAGCCCGCAGCCCTTTGAAGATGTCGCTTAAGCGTTTCCCGTTCAGGATGTTGAAGTAGTCGATGGCTTTTGTTATGTACAGGTAAGAGTTCGCGTCGAACCGTTTGACAAAGTTGTCTCCGCGGTAACGCAGGTACCCTTCGACCTCAAATTCCACGCCAAACTTTTGCAACTCTTTTTCTGTCGTGAAGCGTCTGCCGAATTTCTCCGCCATCGAAGCGTCACTCATGTACGTGATATGCCCAATCATTCTTGCCACCGCTAAGCCTTTAGCTGGTTTAGTCCTGCCGTAGTAACGACCTTTCTTCCAGTTAGGATCAGCCATTATGGCTTGCCTGCCAACCTCGTTGAAAGCTATTTGCTGAGGTGTGTGCTTCATTGTCGTAGCTATAGGGATTGCTGAACGTATCCTGTTTGGGTAAGCCGCCATCCACTGTAAGACTTGCATGCCACCCATTGAACCGCCGATAACCGCTAACAGTTTTTCAATGCCTAAATGGTCTATCAGGCGTTTTTGCGCGTTCACCATGTCTCCGATGGTTATTACTGGAAAATCAAGACCGTACGCTTGCCCCGTGCGCGGGTTTATGGAAGAAGGACCTGTGGAGCCCTTGCAGCCGCCGACAACGTTGGAGCAAATCACGAAATACTTGTCCGTGTCCAAGCCCTTGCCTGCTCCAATTAAGTTATCCCACCATCCTGCAGCTGTATCGCCCTTGCGGTGCCCAGCAGCGTGTGCATCGCCGGAGAGTGCATGAAGAACGAGGATGGCGTTTGATTTTTGTTGGTTGAGTTCTCCGTAAGTTTCGTAAGCCAGCGTAATGGGACCTAGTTTTTCGCCAGATTCAAGAGGTAACTCGTTTGGCGGATGCGCGAAAGTAAAGCGCTTTGCTTCGATGTTTTTCCAAGTTTGTTCAGTCGCGGTCATTGTTTAGCCTTCCTAAAAAAGGGGTTGAAGCGGGGCTTCGCGGTCGCTGTTTTCAGTCACCTTTTGCTGGAGACTGCAAGGCTTGGTCGATGTCCTCAATGATGTCGTCTGCGTCTTCGATTCCGATTGAGAGCCTTATATAATCCTCTGTTACGCCGGTTTCTGCCTGTTCTTCTCGCGTGAGTTGCTGATGCGTTGTTGAAGCGGGATGTATCACAAGCGTCTTTGCGTCGCCTATGTTGGCAAGATGCGAAAGCAGCCTTACAGAGTTGATGAATTTCTTGCCTGCTTCTAATCCACCCTTTATGCCGAAGCCGACGAGCCCGCCGAAGTTACCTTTAAGGTATTTAACTGCTAACCTGTGGCTGGGATGCTGTTCCAGCCCTGGGTAGTTGACCCAGCTGACCAGTGGATGGTTTTTCAGGAATTTGGCGACTTTCAGCGCGTTTTCTGAATGTTTCCGCTGTCTCAAAGGCAGAGTTTCTAGCCCCTGCAGAAACAGGAAAGCGTTGAATGGGCTCAAAGCGGGACCTATGTCTCGCAGCAGTTGCACCCGCACTTTGAAGGCGAACGCCACGTTGCCTAAACCTGAAAAGTCTCCGAACGTGTCCCAGTACTTGACGCCGTGATAGCTTTTATCAGGTTCCGTGAATTCAGGGAATTTGCCGTTGTTCCACTTGAATTTTCCAGAATCCACGATTACGCCGCCTTAGCTGTGGCTTCAGGTCAAGCAGCTGAAACGTTAGCACTGCTGACA
>CAZYUQ010000167.1:0-3136 GCA_964650565.1 uncultured Candidatus Bathyarchaeia archaeon
AAAGATGGCAAAACTGCTAATGCCATTGCTTTTCCGTCCAGAGCCCTCTCAGCCCCTGATGTTTCTCCTATTTCATTGGTAACCCCGAAAAAAAGAGGGGGAAGATTGTTTTGGTTGTTGTGTTTTGTTGGATGCTTACCGTTTTCTGAGCATCAGCACTAGTACGGCGCCGACTACAATTATTGCAATTATGATGGCAATGGTTGCGGGCAACAGGTACATGTCAGCTAAGGATGCCGGCGGCGGTGTAGGTGACGGAGCCGCAGGATTAACCTGAATTGCATTGGTCTGTGCACTGGACCAGTAGTAGGCATTGTTTCCTTCAAACCGTGCCACAATCTTGTAGGCGCCAGCGCTCGTAGGAGTGAAACTGTAGGTGAATTGCCCAGCTGAGTTTGTGGTTGTGGTACCAAAGTCTGTCCAATCTCCGTTTGAATCAACGTAGCTTAAGACAACTGGAACCCCACTTACACATGGGGATTGCAGTGCCGGATTCTGTTGGCTGAATGGTGACTCATCAGTTACCGAGCCTGAGATAACTACCGCATTTCCTACAGTTGTATCCAGTGTAGAAGGCGTAAGAGTTGTGGTTGTTGGACCTGGGCCTAAACAATAGACATAATCAAATGCTCCGTTGGTGTAAAAATTGCCGTCACTAACCCAAACACAAGTACAAGAGGTTGGCTCTGCGTATCTCCATATTTCTTTGCCAGTTGTTGCATTCACGCATACAGAGTATCCTGGGTAGGTGCCCTCTGCCGGAAAGCCGGTAATGGGATAGGCCGAACAATCCAGGTAGATTGCACCGTTAGCGATTTGGCAGTTGTAGTAGTCTTCTTCTCCTGGGGCAGTATAGTTCCATAACAGCCTTCCATTAGAATCGTTTAAACAATAAACCGAAGCGTCGCCAATAGCCCCAGCAAGATAAGCCCTGCCGTAAGCCACCGTGACACATGACAAGCCGGCTCCGCCCGTACAGTATTTCCACACAAATTGACCAGTAGTTGCGTTCAGAACGATAAGATCGTTAGCAGTTATTCCAGCAGTCTCAGTATCCGTGGACAGGAATACCAAACCGTCAGCGACTACGGGAGCTGGATAAAACGTGTCCTTAGCATTGCCAGTACCTGTGTAATTCCATATCAATGCGCCTGTAGATGCGTTTGCGCAGGACACCCAAGGACTATAATTGGTTACTCCATACAGCCTTCCATTAGAATAGCTCAGCCTACCTCTTACGTTTGTACTGTTCCACATTAACGTCAGACCCTTGTGCGCGTCGTGATTATTAAGTTCATAGCACATTGTAAAATTTCCCTGATTCCCTTGATTAACATATATCGCGTCTCCGCGATAAAAGACCATGCCCTGTGGACAAGCTAGCATGCCTATAAGCCCAGTATAAGTAGTAGTTGCATTAGGACAACTCCAAACGACGTTTCCTGATTCCTCGCCAACAAGTATCGGGACATTCACTCCGTTCCTAATAGCGGTAAAGAGAATTACGCCATCTACAAGTTGAGGCCACCACTGTCCTTGTGCGGTTATATTAAGTTTCCAATTTACTTGCCCCGTGTTTTGGTCGATATTATATATCGCGTTTTCGGCAGTGCTGACAAAGGATATGGTACCGTTGTCTATTACCAAATTAGTCCATAAACTGACTGGTATATTATCGCGCCATAGTACATGGTTTGTTAGTGGTCCAGAACCAGCAGAGTAGCCTGTTTTCGCTATGTCACCGATAGGTGAGCTTGTTCGGGGATAATTTGTTACACTTGGCTCTGGGCGATATTCGCCATTAGACGTTGTAGTTATTAGATTTATCCAACTGTTTGGCGTCGCTGCAGGAAAAGGTCCTGTAGTTTTAGTAGTCGTTGGCGGGACGCTGGCCACAGATTCAGGAATAGCAATCAGTGAAAAAGTCATGGCAAACATCAGAAACAAAGCAAACGCAACAGAAATTTTGTTTTTGTTCATTTTTCTTTTTTTCACCTTTTCAGGTTTATATCTGCGCTCTTTCAGCCCCCCATTATGGGGCTCCGAGGCGCTTTTTCGACCACGCGGTAGGCCACGTGGCTTGGCTTGAAATCATGAGCCATAAAAGGAGCTATTGTACGGTAAATGCTTATAAGATTTACTGTACTTCGACGGTATATAGACGGCAAAAGGGATAAAGAGAGGTTTTCCGCTTCTTCTGTACAGGGACGGTAACTTGCCCGCAAAAGGATACGACTCAGTGAACCTACCCTCAGGGTTATACAATAAGGTGAAAGCGTTAGTCGCGTGTAGAGACGACCTAGGTTACAGAAGTATAACCGAGTTCGTGGCGGAAGCCGTCAGAAAGAGAGCAGAAGAAATCGAAAGAGTAAACAATCCCATATTACGACTCGAAGAAAAGGCCCCAAATTTTGGGGCAAACAAAAAAGAAAACTGAAACCGCATATATGCATTTTCACTCTTCATTTACTCTATCTCAAAGAAGAATAAGTCTAAACAACGCTAACGCGCGCAACCCATACGCCTTTAGAAGACCATACCCCCCACAAAAATTTAGCCCAAGGAACCGCGCACTATTTGAGACAATGATACTCTCTGCTGAAGTCAAAGTTAAAATAATGACAACAACCATCCTACGAAAAATAGCACCCTGAACCAGTTCACGTTATATAACGTATTTGAATCGCCAGACTTTATTAAACGTGTATCATACTTGAGAGGTTGAGTTTGAGGTTGGAGGATTAAATAAGTCAAAATTGAAACCGTTACCACCACAACTATTAAAATTGCCCCGCGCGTAGCCGTTTATCCCACGCTTCTTTCGGAAGACGCACTTACGGCTAATTCTCTCTCTACATTCCAGCAGAAGTGGCAAGAGATGAAACATTCCCTTTTAAAGAAGGAGAAGAGGTAATCCTTCGTGCAGAGAACAACCAAGTAATCATAGAGCAGCCAAAAAGAAAAAATGAAACAACAAGTCAGGCTGCTTTTCGCCACCCAGGAGCAAAAACGAACATGCCACTACTCAATGAAAACATACGCTATTGAAAACGACCAGCAAAAACTTCTAGACTTGAACTCGTTTGGGTGCTAATGCCTAACTGGGACAGAATAACTACCATCCTTCAGACAGAGT
>CAZYUQ010000168.1:0-3102 GCA_964650565.1 uncultured Candidatus Bathyarchaeia archaeon
ACACAGAAAAAAGGAAAAGAGGAAGAATCAGGCTTGTGCCTGTCCCTGAGGGGTTAGTAGAAGCTTTGAATCGGCGAATCCATGTCAGACGTTGCCGTTTCGAGTTCTTCTATTTTGGTTTTAGTTAAGGCTTTGATGTTGTCGAAGCCTGAAAGTTCGCCGTAGCTTACCAGTGTTATAGCGGTTCCTTCGCGTCCCATTCTAGCGGTTCTGCCGATTCTGTGGAAATACACCAGCGCATCCAACGGCACATCATAGTTGATAATGTGCGTTATGCCCTCAATGTCCAAGCCTCTAGCAGCAACATCAGTCGCCACAAGCAACTTCAGTTTGCCGTCTCGAAAAGCGTTTATTGCGTAGTCTCTTTGCGACTGAGTGAAACCCGCGTGAAGCGGCTGCGCATTGTATCTTTTTCGCCGCAGTTTATCCGCCACGGTGCTTGTGCCTCTGCGTGTCTTGCAGAAAATTATGGCTCTGCCTATATGATTCTCGTCCAATATGTTGCAGAGTGCTTCGAATTTGCTGTGGGCGCTAACAGTCACGTAGTACTGTTTCATCTGCGTAAGCGCAATCTCGTCCTTACTCACCAGAACTTTCACGGGGTTTTTCATGTACCTGTTACAGACATTCATCACCGTCTGGTCTATCGTCGCCGAGAAGAGGCCTGTCTGCCTGTTAGTCGGCGTTCTGGCAAGAATAAAGCCGATATCCTCTATGAATCCCATGTCCAGCATCCTGTCAGCCTCGTCGAGAATCACAATCTTCACGGACGCCAGATTCAATATGCGCCTTTTAATCAGGTCAATTACGCGGCCTGGAGTGCCCACGACAATTTGGGCGCCGCTTTGCAACGCGCGTATTTGGTTTCCAATTGACGCTCCTCCGTAAACTGGTAAAACCTGTAGTTTCGCGTATTTCGCGAAAAGGCTGATGTTCTCAGCAACTTGCACGGCAAGCTCACGGGTGGGCACTAAAACTAAACCCTGCACCTGTGGTTTTGTCGGGTTCACCTGCTCAACCATGGGCACGCCGAAAGCTGCGGTTTTTCCTGTTCCTGTCTGCGCCTGCCCGATGACGTCTTTGCCTTCGAGCAAGGGCATTATCGCCTGAGCTTGAATCGGAAAAAGACCTTCAAACCCAAGTTCTTCTATTCCTCTTAAGACTTCCCTAGTTAGTGGCAAGTCTTTAAACGACTGCATTTCCAATATTTCATTTCTCCTGCCACAAAATTTTTTCATGCTTTATTCTAAAGCTTTCAGAAGCTCCGTTAGTTACATGAGTTAATGTGACAAACCATAAGCATTTAGTCCGACTATAAAAACGTTTAGCACGCGCCAAAGCATTTCGCACATGTCCCTACCATTTGAGTGCAGCGCGTTACGTTAAATACGCGGCTTTTTTGCGCTTATCAACGTACATGCACATTAAACAACGCAAAAAAGGCAGCTTGAGCGATTAAAAATCAACTTGGTAACTTTCGCCGCGGCTAGCTTTTTATTCCATGTTGCCCCTACCACAAGACAGTGATGCTCCATGAAGGTTATAGCATTTAACGGCAGCGCAAGAAAAGACGGCAACACCGCCATACTGCTTAAACGTGTTTTACAAGTTCTCGAAGCTGAAGGCATAGAAACCGAACTAATCCAGCTTGCTGGAGAGCAGATCCGCGGCTGCAACGCGTGCCGAACATGCTACGATACTAAAAATCAACGTTGCATAATAGAGGATGACAACGTAAACGCGTACATACAGAAAATGGTGGAGGCAGACGGAATAATCTTAGGCTCGCCCGTTTATTTCTCGATGATGACGCCTGAAATGAAAGCTCTCATCGACAGGGCAGGCTACGTGGCACGCGCCAACGGCGACATGCTCCAAAGGAAGGTAGGCGCTGCAGTAGTCGCGGTCAGACGAGCAGGCGCAATCCCAACTTTTGACGCGATAAACCACTTTTTCCTGATAAGCCAAATGATCGTGCCAGGCTCATCGTACTGGAACATTGGACTTGGACGGAAACTAGGTGATGTGGCGGGCGACGAGGAAGCCATGGAAACCATGGATGACTTAGGCAAAAACATGGCGTGGTTGCTAAAGAAAATAAACGCCTGAAAAGGCTTTATGATTGCATAGAAAGTTCAACGCCCGGTATCTTCTTTTTCTCGTAGACTATGTCCATTATCTTAGAGAAGCCAGTGATCCAGATAAAGTAAATTGCTCCAATTACAAGCCACACTGGAAGAACCTGATAAGTGATGCCCTTGATTGAGATACCTGCGCTGATTAAATCAGACAAGCCCACATACGCCAAGACGGCTGTGCTCTTTGTTAAGGAGCAAAACTCGTTAGTCCAAGAGGGAATCACTATCCGGTACGCCTGAGGCAGAATCACGTGACGAAGGGTTTGGAGCTTTGACATCCCAGTCGATAAACCTGCCTGCATTTGGTCACCCAAAATGGTTTCCATCGCGCCCTTCATGTAACCTTTCTGGTAGCCAGCGCTGTTTAACCCAAAAACTATGAAAGCCAACAAGTAATGGTCTATCTGGACATTAAGTATCGCGGGAACAGTGTAAACCGCCAAAAAAATCTGAACAAACAGCGGGCTTCCTCTAAAGAATTCAACGTACACGGCGATGGCTGCTTTAATGGTTTTGTTCCCGTATATGTCGCCAATCGCCAGCAGCGTCCCCAACCCTAATCCCATCAAAACCCCAAACAGCGTGATTTCTACTGTAAGGAGCAACCCTTCAATGATCCACGTTACATATATGGGGTTAAGTAGCCATTCAAACATCGGTATTACCTGTTGGTTCGACTTATGATTCTATTCATAAACTGTTTAGCCCGATCCGTGCTCGGCGCATTAAAGAACTGCTCTGGAGGACCAGTTTCGACGATTTTTCCCTCATCGTAGAATATCATTTCCTCTGCGACATCGCGAGCAAACGGCATTTCGTGGCTCACGATAAGCATGGTTGTGCCTTCTTTCGCCAAGTCACGCAGAGTGTCAATGACTTCCCCAGTAAGCTCTGGGTCAAGCGCTGAAGTGGGTTCGTCAAGCAGAATGATGTCAGGGTTGCGGGCTAAGGCTCGGGCTATGCC
>CAZYUQ010000169.1:0-3078 GCA_964650565.1 uncultured Candidatus Bathyarchaeia archaeon
GTGTAGTACTCTCTCCGTCAAATATTAATAGTTTCTTTTTCCCAACCAGCAAAAACATTTTAGTGGCACCTGCCACTGTGTACACGGTGGAGCCTAAACGAATGGACAAGCCATACCTGCGCGAAATATCCAAACCAAACCTTGACAACCCAATCTTTGTACAAGGACTCCCAGGCTTCGGCAACGTCGGAAGAATAGCCGCGCACCTTTTGATAAAGTTCTGCAGCGCCAAACCCTTCGCAGAGTTATACTCGCCTTCGTTTCCAGATTACGTATCCATAACCTCCAAGGGATTATGCCGCTTGCCCCGATACGATTTCTATTCTGCGCCCATGGAAAACAACAACCTCATAATCATGACAGGCGAAACCCAGCCTTCCTTCGAAGATGTCGTGGCGCACTACCAAGTTTGCAGCGAAATCTTGGATTTCATTGAACAGCAGGGTTGCCGTTTCGTCGTAACCATGGGCGGCGTGCCAATAACCGAGGAAAAAGCTCACGTGTACGTGGCTGCTACCTCGCCGAAGCTGGCAACAGAATTTATGGAAAAAGGCGCTGTCATCTACAGCAAAGGCAGAATAGTCGGCGGCACAGGACTAACGCTGGCGCTTGCGAAAGAACGACACTTTGACGGCGTCTGCTTGCTGGGCGCAACGATGGGTTTCAAGGCAGACCGCGGCGCAGGCTTCCATGTTTTCCAGTTTTTGATGAAAACTTTAGGAAAAGAGATAAAAGAAGGATTACCTGAAAAACATTAACCCTGAGAGAATAATAGGACTGTGGGGACATGAAAACAAACAGCGAAAGTACAAGCGTCGGCATGTTCGATTTAAATTCCAAGTTTATGAGAGTGTTCTTAATACTCGTGGCGGCTTTCCTAGTTTTTGCTGGTCCAACATACGTACCCTACGTGCTCGCTGACGTTCTCAAAGTGAACCAAGCTGCTTCCATGGTTTTCGGGTTTGTCCTGCTGATAATCGGTTTAGCGCTAATGGTGTATCTCATCCGGAAAAAAATTATCGAGTAAACCTTGGGGAAAAGTGCCTCAGATACCCCAGGGCGCATCATAACATCAGCTATTAGGATTCTTCATCGGCATTTTCTACAATCCATACGGGCGGTTATAAAGCCTTCTTCAAAGTTTTCCCAGCTAGAAAGGCATATAAAATATGCTCCGAGATATAACAGCCATGCAAGAGGATGAAAAGAAACGCCTAAAGGAAATGATAAACAAGGATGACGAGACAACAAAAAGAACAACCATCATACTGGAAAAAGACGAAAGAGACTTCATAGACTCGCTAATAAGAGAAGGCAAAGAACCAGGCATTAAACCGCTCATATCCAAAATGCTTGACGTTTACAGAAGCATGATGATTTACGATTGGCGCTTCCCCGGCGAATACTACTGCGGCATAAGCCGCATCGCCTTCGTCAACGTAGAACTGCTAAACATCCTGATTCAGCAGATTCCAAAAGACAAATGGCGTGACATCGGGAAAAAAATGGGCGACGCCCTGAAAGTCTCTATGGAAACGACATTAGGCATAACAACCGCACAGCAAGAAAGCTGGGAAAGCGTGTTCAAACGCTTAAGAGTGCAAGGATTCGGAGACTTTTACGTGAAAGACAAGTACCTACTGATAAAAACACCCTTTATTGGCAACGCGGAAATTTTGATGGGCATTCTGGAAGGCTTGTTCGAAATAGAATTAGACATAAAAACCACTGTGCCACCGTTGGTTTTCGAGATAAAAACAAAACAAAACGCCTCAGCAACGCAATAACCAAGACGAGGCGAGGCCTTCACAAGTTTTATAAATTTTGCAGCTAGACGTTTAGTGTTGAGCTTATGGTGAGAAAAACCGCAATAGCAGCAATAGTTCTCGTCGTAGTATTTACCGTGATGCTGTTGGGCATTTTAAGCAGCATTTCAACGCAAAAGCCAAGCACGGTCCCGCATGAGGGCACATATGGAGTCTACGCACTGGACCTTGCAACAAACGAAGTAGCACTGGTCTACAGCACGAATAATGAAGTTTTCACGTCTGCGCTACAGCTGAACACTGATGGCGACACCTTAGTTTTTGCTCAGAAAATCGACGGTTCAAACGACAACAACACAGAAATCTTCACAATTGGCGTAGACGGCAAAAACCTCAAGAGAATCACCAACAACAGCTTCTGGGACCTTTACCCAGCATGGTCTCCAGATGGCACCCAAATCGCTTTTCTATCCAAACGAGAAAAAGACCTTGACATCTACGTGATGAACACTGATGGCAGCAACCAGCATAAATTGTATGACTCAGGGTCACACGATGCAGACATAGACTGGGCAGGCGATACCATTGTGTTTACATCAATGTCTAAAATATGGCGCATAAAAGACGACGGCACATCACCCACACAAATAACTAACCTGCCAAACGCGGGGCAGTGGGGAACAGCAAACCTTCCAGTGGGAGACTACGACCCACGACTAAGCTCAGACGGCGACAAAATCGTTTTCGAACGCCTCGAAGACCCGAATAGCACGCACGGCAACTACAACATCTTCACCGTCAACGTTGACGGAACCGGAGAAACTCGCCTGACAAGCACAGGTTACGCCCAAGGTTTGGCAAACTGGTCCCATGACGGCGGCAGAATCGTTTACGTTGTGGCAGCCATTAACAACGAAGGAAAATACGACATATACGTTATGAACAACGACGGAACCAACAACCACAACGCAACTCCAAGCTACTTCCCAGCAAACTTTTTGTGTCACTCGCCAGTGTTTTCAGAGGATGACTCAAAGATATACTTTATCGGACAATGGAGTTGATAACCTGAAAACAGGTCCCACAGATTTCCCAATTCGCCTATCTCCTCCGCGGCTTTTTCAACTAAAACTCAAGTACCAGAATATAACCTGGCAGTTTTGGTGCCACCACTCTTATAATAAAAAAACAGCATATTGACTGCGCTTCCTTCAACGTCAGCATTTATATTACGCGAATAGAGTAATCTCGTTGCAGGGGCCCGTAGTCTAGTACGGATTATGACACTGGCCTGCGGAGCCGGAGATCCTGG
>CAZYUQ010000170.1:0-3069 GCA_964650565.1 uncultured Candidatus Bathyarchaeia archaeon
CCTCTGACCTCGCTAAAAAATCAAAAATTACAGAGAAGAGTCTGGTTTACTTGCCGTTTTGGGTGGGCGCCAACGAAGCCAAAACCGCGTACAAGGGCATATTTGAGCGCATAACGCCAGCCGTCGTAAAAGAGGGGACTGTTGGGAAAGAGTATAATTGGCTTGTTCTGGCAAGAGAGGCATCAGGGTTTCCAACACGGGAGTATGATGTGCCTTTGGAGGGAAAGGTGCCGTACGACTTCAGGAAAATTGAAGGGTTCGCGAAAGTTTTGAACAGCGAAATCAACAGGGATGAAGCCATAGAACTTGCCAAGCAGCAGATAGAAGCGCACCACCGCTTTCTCCTTCAGCAGGATGTAGACAAAATCGTCGAAGCGCATAGTAATTTTGACGTGAAACAGGCAGTGTACTTGCACGCACCAATATGGTTCATAAAATACGAGTACCGCGGCGAAAACTATCAGCTGCTGATAGACGGAGCCACAGGTGTAGCTGTAAAGGGCGACATCCCACAGAAAGGCTTCGGAATATTCTAACTAAAATCTTAAAAGCGAGACCTAACTCCATACTAAAATTGGCGTGCGCACATGGGAGACACAACTATGGAGAGCAGACAGAAGGGTCCGTCCAAGTCTTTCGATTATAATGTAGGCGCGCTCATAGTCCTTGTAGTATCCATCGGTGTCGCCGCGATAGTGTACAGTTTGATACTTACGTTTAATCTGTTTAACCTTCCCGCATGGCTTTTCGGGCCACTCGGAGTCTACACGTTAGCCTATGCGCTAGCAGCGCGGAAGGATTCTGTTTACTATGTGGTTTGGGGCGGGGTAATGGTTGCTGTCGCCCTTGTATCCGCATTCTATGACTTGGTGAACCCCTTGGTCATATTGGGTGTTCTGGCGATCGTCATAGCTATCACAGGTATTGTTGCATACCAGAGGAGTAAAAAATGAGTGGAAAAGACTATTTAGGAAAAGTGCGCGGAGAACGCGGGCTTCTTGAAAAAATAATGGGCTACGTCCCAGGCTACAGAGGCTACAAAGAGAAAGAACTGAGAAGAGAAAGCGACCGCTTAGTCAGGATGGACGTCGTGAACAGGCTTAAAGCCGCGAAAACTGCTTTCAGAAGAACCTTTACTAATCCATCTGCCGTTCAGAAGCTTTCAGGCGACGATGCTTACCGATTTGATACAGTAAACTCTAGGCTTGACAGGGTGACGCAACGCATAGACCGTGCAGTCGCTGGGTACGCGGGCATGTTTGACGCGGTCAAAGTTAAAGAGGACAAGCTTGACGGCGTTATCCAGCATGACGTTAGCTTGATAGAAAAGGCGGAAGCAGTAAAAGCAGATGTTGAAAAGGCAAACGGTATTGAGCCGGGAACAGACGAGTGGCGAACCGCAATTGACGCAGTAATAACCAAGATTGGAGAGTTAGACAGGCTAGTTGACGAACGGTCAAGCCTTTTCCGAGGACTGGGAGGTGAAGCGTAAAAATGCCGAAAGTTATTGAGTGGGCTGGAGCAAAAGAAGGCGACATAGTTTGGAAGTATCCTAATGAAGAAATAGCGTGGGGCGACAACCTAATCGTTCACGAGTACGAGGCAGTAGTGTTCTTCAGAGACGGCAAAGCTTATGACGTGTTCAGGGCAGGACGCCACGCGTTGACCACGGCGAATTTACCGTTACTGACGAAAATCTTTTCAAAGCTTGCAGGATTCGACAAAAATCCCTTCACAGCGACAATCTTTTTTGTTTCGCTGAAGCAGTTCCAAGGAAAATTCGGCGCGCAAGGACAAACAAAAGAGCTTGCACCTTTGAAGTTCTTCGGAGGCTTCTGGTTCAGAGTTGAAGAGGCGAACCTTTTTGTCAACGAAGTGGTAGGCGGACAAGGCGTGTTCACAACTGACGGCCTGCAAAACTTCCTCAGAGGCTACTTCAACGAGCGGCTCATCGACACCTTAAGCCAATACTCGCTTGCAGACGTCTTCGGTAAGCTTGACGAGACAAGTTTGCTTTCGAAGAACGTGCTTTTTGATGCTTTCTCGCGGATTGGACTTGAACTGATAGACGTAAAGTTCGAAGGCATCGACACAACTCCAGAGTGGCGTGATAGGCTGTTCTACATAAGGACTGGTGTGGGCGCATCAGACGTTCTCAGAATGGAAACCGTGCAAAAATCTTCCGAAAGCTTGTCTAAGAGTTCAGGAGGAGCAATAGGCACAGGCGCGGTTATACTGCCACAAGTGCTACAGCAACCCGCAGGTCAAGGCGCAGCGCAAGTTATGGTGCTGTGTCCCAAATGCGGAGTCCAGAACCCTCAGACATCAAAGTTCTGCGGCAGTTGCGGTGCACCACTGAAGCAGCAGAACGGCGGAGTCAAGTGCCCGAAATGCGGCACAGAGAACGCGGCAGGCGCAAAGTTCTGTTCAAACTGTGGAACCCCATTGCAGGCTACAACTAAGTGCCCGAAGTGCGAAGCGGAAGTTCAGGCAGGAGCCAAGTTCTGTCCGAACTGCGGAGCTAAACTATAATTCCCTTTCTTTTTTGTTTGATTTTTCTGTAATGTTTTTATTTCTATTCGAGTTTATGCTGTGGCAGAGTTAGATTTGACATGAGCAAGAAGGCAATCGGCCGCGGCACATGGTACGACATGATGGCGCAAAAAGTAATCACGCGAGAGCGGAAGCTAGGCCGCAGCTTAGACAAGGTGCGAACTGAAATGGGGCTTGGCGCTTCTGGGTTTCCACACATCGGAAGCCTCGGCGACGCTGCCCGCTCGTACGCTGTAACGTTAGCCTTGAGAGACAGGGGTTTCAACTCGGAGCTGATTGCCTTCTGCGACGACAAAGACGGCTTACGGAAGGTTCCCGCGGGACTGCCGAAAACGCTAGAGAAGTATCTGGGTTATCCCGTGTCCAGAATTCCTGACCCGTTTGGCTGCCACGAAAGCTACGGCAAACACATGAGTTCGCTGTTGCTGGAAGCCTTAGACAAATGCGGCATCCAATACCATTACGTGTCCGCAAAAGAAGTCTACGAGAAGGGCTTGCTGCTGAACGAGGTTAGAA
>CAZYUQ010000171.1:0-3058 GCA_964650565.1 uncultured Candidatus Bathyarchaeia archaeon
GCTATACCCCGCACCACTCCCAAAGCAAAACCCGCCCAAACCAAACAAAAACACCAAAACAGCGTCTCAGAATCTTCACGTTTTTGTCTATCGCCCCACCCATGCAAAATAATGTTTAACCCGATAATTACACCATCAAACCAGCAAAAACACCCCACGTATATACCAGCATGATTCCAGCATGTTAACAACACATAAGTACACACAAAACGCCATCCACAAGCGAGGATACTAACTTGTCCGAACACTTCGCCAAAAAATGGGAACCCAAAAGAGACACAAACTCATTCACAACAAACCTCAAAGAAACCATCACCCCACAACCACCACTAAAAAACCGCATGAACCACGCCACCAAACGCCTACAAATCCAAATCCAAAAACTCGACCAAACCACCGAACGCTTCAACCAAAAAGACCAAACACTATTCAAAAAAATAGTCACCGCCTACCAAGAACACGACACCGCACACGCGAACATCTACGCCAACGAACTAGCCGAAATCCGCAAAATGGAACGCCTAATCATGAACTCAAAACTCGCACTCGACCAAATAATACTACGCCTACAAACATGCACAGAACTAGGAGACATCGTAACCACACTAGGCCCAGCAATCACCGTCCTCCGCTCAGTCAGCAAAGGACTAGTAGGCGTAATCCCAGACGCAGAAAACGAACTCGGCGACATCAGCAACATGCTAAGCGGCTTAATGTTTGACTGCGGCGCAAGCTCCGGCATGTCCCTGAACTTCAACAACGTCAACGAAGACGCATCAAAAATACTCGCAGAAGCAGCAGCAGTCGCAGAACAAAAAATCAGCGCAAACCTCCCCGAACTGCCATCAGGCTTCTCAGCGAACACAACAAGCGAAAAAGAATCAACATAAACCAGCTTTTCTCTTAAGCCTAACCTCCCCTCTTCCTTTTTTGTCGCATCCTAACCAGCATGCTTTTCCAAAAAAACGTAACTGAAAAAACAGGGCTTAACTCACGTGACCAAAACACCAAACTCAAAGAAACACATATGCTCTACCGCTTAAAGCTCACTCTTTCACCAGAACCATCGGCTGCCCACAACAAACCAACGTACCCTTCCCCACAGCCACAACCTTCACCTTGTTGCCACAAATCTTGCACAAATACACCTCATTCAACTTCGTCACAAAATCACCTCCGAACCAGACTATACCTAAATTATTCTCCACGGGAAAAATAAACATTTCCAGAACCAACTGCTTCAAGACGGCTAATGCTTTTATGTAATAAACACAAATTATAGCCTCGTGACAAAGCAGTAATGTATGACTTACTATTTGAAACTGCCTGGGGACTCTTAACAGGCATAGTGTATGGAACAGTTGCTTTTTTTGCAGTCATGTTGCTGTCCATTGTGTACAAATACTTCACAAACGAAAAACTACCAACATTCCTCGGCATCGCCTTTGGCTTGGGGTTCTGGGGTTTTTCAGGCGGATTGCTCGCAATTTTTGAGCAACCTACCATCGGAACCGCTATGCAAATTATCGCAGTAACCATTTTCGTTGTTTGGGCAGTTAACATGGGCGATAAAATAGCCGAAAAAATTCCGAAAAAAAGCGTTTCTTTGTTTGCCTCTCTCAAAGGCGGAAAAAACACGTACACCACGGTTAAACTGCCTAACGCCCGATTGATCTACGACATGGCTGCTAAACCACGAGTTCCCGCTTCCCTCAAAGCCGAACTGTCGGAACGCGAATTCACCTTACCCGCTGACCTCCCACTTGAAGACGTTGTTAAACGTGTAAAGAGGCGTTTAATTACAGATTGGGGCATCGGCAGCGTAGACCTTGAACTGGACCAAGACGGCAAAGTTATTCACCTCGCTGTAGCCGGCAAAGAACAGGGTTTGAGCGTTTTGATACCAAACGGCAGCGTGGCAATACCCATAGAATGCACAGTTATCCCGTCTAACCCAGCTTCAGGCGACTTCGTAAAAATTTTCTTAGACAACAACGAAGTCCTCGAAAGAGCCGAAGTAAAAGGCGTGGACGAAACCAAAAAAGTAGTCACCATCGTTGCAAAGGTGAACCTGCTTGAAAAAATCCGAGGCAAAACCGCAGCTCTAGTAGTTGCTTTGCCTTCTGCGGCGCCAGCACATCCGTCTATCAGCGTAGAACAAGAATCCGGCACTATTGAAGACTTCAAAATTCCACGAATCCTTAACTCCCTTAAAAAAGTCGGCGTCACCGATGATTTAGCCGAGAAAATTGTGGTGAAAGTCCAAACTAAACTGTGCAAGATGGACCCTCCAGTTTCAACGAGGTTAATCAAAGCGGTGGTTGTTGAAGAACTAGAAAAGGAGAACCCTGAAGCGGCAAAAAAATTAAAGGCTAGACGCCTTTGGAAGTAACAGCAGTAAACAGGCAGCTGTTCTAAGAATTGGACTTATAAGTTGTTGCTTGGCATTAATATCAGCGGAGTGTTCTGCCGATTGACTGGCGTTGATGAGACCAAGCTTGATTACGCACTTAGGGGCAAAGCTTGGAAAGTTTACTGGTTCCTGCTAAAAACCGGTCAACCCGTAAGCGTGCGAGAAGTCCAAAGAGCCCTGCACTTCAGCAGCCCAAGCGTCGCTAATCATCATCTGGAACAACTCCGCGACTTAGGCCTGGTTCAGAAACAGGACATCGGCGGCCACTACGTTTTAGTCGGCGAAGTAAAGATAGGTGTGCTAAGGCACTACGTGAAATTGGGTAAGCTTCTGTTTCCGCGTTTCTTTTTCTACGCGGTTTTCTCCACCCTTTTCTACGCGGCTTATCTGCTGTTTACTGGGATAGGGTTTGCACGTGAAAACTTGTTCCTCATGGCGTTCGGCGCCATAGTCTGTGCAATATTCTGGTATGAGGCGTACCGTGTTTGGTCCATGCGTCCGTTCTAACAATTGGAACAGAGTGTTCTGAAGCTTAGGATAAAATAAGCTGTCTACAATATGCATAAAACAGGTGAAAAAAATGGTTCAGCAAGAAGTCAAGAAAAAAACCAAACTTTACGGCACAGTCGCATTTCTCTCAGCCAT
>CAZYUQ010000172.1:0-3017 GCA_964650565.1 uncultured Candidatus Bathyarchaeia archaeon
CCACAGGCACACCCAAAGCCGCCATGCTCACGCACATGAACCTTGTTTCAAACGCCATAGCCTTCGCAATCTGGCTAAAAAGCACCACAGCAAGAGAAACCTTCCTCACCGCTTTGCCGTTGTTTCACATTTACGGCATGACCACTAGCATGAACGCGCCAATCAGCTCAGCAGCGAAAATGGTTCTGATGCCCCGCTTCGACCCGCTAAAGACTTTGGAAACCATCCAAAAGCACAAGGTCACGGTTTTCTGCGGCGTCCCCACCATGTACGCAATCCTACTCGCTAACCCAGCCTTAAGCAACTTCAACTTAACCAGCATCCGCGCGTGCATTTCAGGCGCTTCCCCGCTTCCACCCCAAGTTCAAAAAACATTCATGGAGGTAACTGGCGGGCTCCTCGCCGAAGGCTACGGCTTAAGCGAAGCATCACCCGTCACGCACTGCAACCCCGTGGACAAAACCATGCGCACCGTGCGAGTCGGCTCGATTGGCTTGCCTTTGCCTGACACGGACGCCTGCATTTTTGATGTGGAAACAGGCACACGACAGCTTAACGCAGGCGAGACAGGCGAGTTGGCTGTGAGAGGTCCGCAGGTGATGAAGGGCTACTGGCGTAGCGCTGAGGAAACCGCCAGCGTTCTCCGTGATGGGTGGCTTTTCACAGGCGATATTGCACGTATGGATGAGGACGGCTACTTTTACATTACTGACAGGAAGAAAGACCTCATCAAGTACAAGGATTACAGTGTTTACCCGCGCGAAATAGAAGATGTGCTTTATGAGCATCCAAGCGTGAAGCTGTGCGCTGTCATTGGTAAGCCAGACCGCATGGCAGGCGAAATTCCTAAAGCTTTCGTTGTGCTGAAAGACGGCGCAAGCGCCACTGAAGCCGAGATTATGGCTTTCGTCAACGGTAAAGTTGCTCCGTACAAGGCAATCCGCGAAATCCAATTCCGAAAAGAACTGCCCCTTAGCTCAGCGGGTAAAGTGCTGCGGCGCGTGCTCCAAGAAGAAGAGAAAGCTTGTGGGCAACGTCGAAACGTATAAGAGAAATCCGCATGTCACTTTTAATGAAGGTTCACTCTTGCGTGTTAGAGTCAACGTTACGGGCATAGTTCAAGGCGTGGGTTTTCGCCCCTTCGTTTACCGCATAGCCGTGAGCAACGGCTTGGCAGGTTACGTGCTTAACAGGGGCGACGCAGGCGTAGAAATCCTCGCAGAAGGCACTGCACAAGCCATCCAAAACTTCCTGCATGAGCTGCAAGCGAAGAAGCCGCCTCTAGCCCAAATCCACAACATAACCACCACCGAGCTCACGGGCAAAAACGAACACGCAAAATTCACAATTCACAAAAGCTCCGAGGAAACCACGCTTTCAGGCTCAGTCATACCACCCGACGTAGCCATATGCAACGAGTGCTTAGCCGAGCTACGCGACCCAAACGACCCAAGATACGAGTATTTTTTTATCACGTGCACCAACTGCGGCCCACGCTTCACGATCATCGAATGCTTGCCGTACGACCGCGAAAACACCACCATGCACGAGTTCCCCATGTGCAGCTTCTGCCAAAAAGAATACAACGACCCGCTCAACAGGCGGTTTCACGCGCAGACGGTGGCGTGCCCAAAATGCGGACCCAAAGCATACTTAACCACAAGCGACGGCAAACCACTTGAGCTTAGTGATCCAGTGCGCGAAGCAGGGCGTTTGCTCTCCGAAGGCTCCATCTTGGCCGTTAAAGGCTACGGAGGCTTCCACGTTGCCGCCTCAGCAGTTAACGATAAGCCTCTGCTGGCACTTCGAAAATCGAAGCACAGGCAAGCTAAGCCCTTCGCCGTAATGGCTCGAAGCATCGAAGCAGCAGAAGCGTTCGCGGAAGTCACCGAAAAAGAAAAAGAACTGCTCACTTCGTACGCGCGTCCCATAGTGCTGCTTAACAAGAACAGGCGCTTCAATCTTTCGCCGCTGGTTGCCCCAGACCTGCACAACGTCGGCGTTATGCTGCCCTACACGGGCCTGCACTACATGCTCTTCGATGGTGTTGATGATGTGGCGTTTGTGATGACCAGCGCGAACCCGCCTAACCAACCCATTGTGAAAGACAACGACGAAGCACTGCAAGCGTTAGGTGGCACGGTGGATTATTTCCTGTTTCACAACCGCAAAATCGCCTACCGTTGCGACGACTCCGTAACCCGCGTCCACGGAGACCGCAACGCCTTCATACGCCGCAGCAGAGGCTACGCACCCGCCCCAATAATGCTCAAGGAAAACGCAAAGCGTTGCGCAGTAGGCTTAGGCGGCGAACTAAACAACACCGCCTGCGTTTTACAGGCAAACCACGCGTTCCTCAGCCAGCACATCGGCGACGTGGAAAACCTCGAAACCAAAACGTTCCTCCAACAAGCCACCAGCCACCTCATCCGCTTAACCAACAGCCACGTAACCGCCGTAGCCTGCGACCTGCACCCCAAATTCGCCACCACCAAGCTCGCACAGGAACTCGCAGAAGCCCACGGTTGGCAGCTAATCCAAGTGCAGCACCACCACGCGCACATCGCAGCGTTAATGATGGAACACGCCGTAAACGAGATGATAGGCGTGGCGTGCGATGGCTACGGCTATGGCGTGGACGGCGAAGCATGGGGCGGCGAAATCCTCCTCGGCACCCGCACCTCAGCGGATTTCACGCGGTTGGCGCATCTGGAACCACAACCGCTGATAGGCGGAGACACTGCAACCCGCCATCCCCTACGCATCGCCGCAGCAATACTCAGCAAGAAAATAGACGTTGAACCGTGGCTCCTGCAAAACGCTGAGCATTTGCCTCACGGCGAAACCGAAGCCAACCTCCTCCTCCACCAGCTTAAACAAGACAACGGCGCAGTTGAAACTACCAGTTGCGGCAGAGTCTTAGACGCGGTTGCCGCGGTGCTGGGCGTATGCTACGAGCGAACTTATGAAGGTGAACCCGCTATGAAGCTGGAATCCGCAGCAATGAAAGGCAAGGC
>CAZYUQ010000173.1:0-3001 GCA_964650565.1 uncultured Candidatus Bathyarchaeia archaeon
AGCTTGTCTCGTTCCAGTTTAAGTGCATTTTCCATTTTCTTCTGCTCTGTAATATCCCGTGTAATAAGATGGAATAACTTTTTTCCAGCAAGCTCAACTACCTGCACGGTGTTTATGACATCCCTGATTTCACCGGTCTTTGTGCGATGTTTAGTTTCAAACTCGTCTCTTCCAGTTTTCAGTATCCTTTTCATACGTGCCCTTGTTTCTTCAGGAGTCTCAATTACGTCATAATCAGAAACAGTTAGTTTTCCAAACTCTTCCCTTGAGTAGCCAAGTTGGCGATGGGCTTCTTCGTTGAACTCAACCGCCTTAGCCGTTTCAGGACTTATAAGCAGAATACCTAATGGTGCTTGGTCAAACAGTGCACGATAGCGTTTTTCTGCTTCTCGGAGTTTAATTTCCATTTGTTTGCGTTCAGTGATGTTTCTGGCTATGGCTACCACGTACATTTTGTCATTTAGTTGTAACGGTGCCATAGAAAGCTCCATTGGAAATTCTATACCGCCTTTTCTCAGTGCAGGAAATTCCCAAAGGCCGTCTTTGTTTATCTTCGTTTTAGCTTCAGCAATGTTTTTTGCGAGTTCAAGGTGGTCTTTGCGAAAACGGGGCGGAACTAGAGTTGTGTTCACTTGTTTGCCGATTATTTCTGTTTTTGTGTATCCGAAGATTTTTGCAGCCGCAGGATTCCAATAAACAATTGTGTCTTCTTCGTCAAACATGAACATGGCATCATGCGCTGAATCAGTAATGGCGCGGAGTTTTTCTTCACTTTCTTTGGTTTCTTTTATTTTCTCTTCGACGAGCGCTTCCATTCTCTCAGAGTATTCTTTGAGTTTTGCCAAGTGCCTTTTTCTTCGGGTAATGTCACGGAACAAAACGAGGTCTGCAGGTTGCCCAACGTAGGTAATTTTTTTTGCTTTTACCTCAACATGTTTGATTTCGCCGTTTTTATCGGTGAAGGTGATTTCGTATGGTTGAACAGGCAAGCCCTGCATTCTTTTTTTCAGATTTTCCAAAAGAATGGCTTTACTCTCTGCTGCTAAGATACCCAGTTCCAAGAATAGCTTGCCAATCACATTATCTGCGCTTAAGCCAGTGCTGCCCTCAAACGCAGCATTCACTAATCTAATGCAGCCTTTTTCGTTGACAATAACCGCAGGGTCAGCAATAAAATTTAGGAGATCTAGGAAGTTGTTTTCACTACTTTCTAGAGGCTTGCTTGGCACGTTTTTCCGCCTACGCTGTTGAATGCATTTTGCTGGTTTTCAGCAAATGATACGATCTATGATAGGCGCCAGCAGTAACTAAAGGCTTATGAATCGCAGGTAAAGATTGAGGTTTCGCATATCGCAGAATCATTCAAAAATGCTTATTCACATTAAAGTTGCTTATGGGAAATGGAAAAAAGAGAAGAAAGCTACGAAAGTTTCTTGTATACCATGTCTCGTTCCCTAACGTGCTGCGCGGTCTTTAAGCCTACGCTTTGACCAGCTTCTGCCCTCTGGATATTCTTGTGCTCAATCTGCATGGAGTCCACGACTTGTTCAAAATCAGTTGATGGCCCCTTGACGAGTATGTGGTCACCTACGGCTAATGATGCCGTTAGCTCTAAGACGGCAACGTTGATTTTGGAGAAGAAATGCGTTATGTGTCCAACTTCAACAACATTTTCCTCGCTCAAATAACTCAGCCTCAAGAGATTAATGCGTTGTAACGACATAAAAAACTTTGCAAAACATTCCAACCTAACATGCGCAGGCGTGTTTAGCAAATCGTTCCTGCGAGATACGTTGGAAAAGCCTTTGTGACTTGCACGGTTACGGTTTTGCCGAGCATGTTCCGCTGGGTTTTGATGACTATGGGTTTGTAGGCGAAGTTGCGGCTTATCCATGAGTCGCAGGTTTTTCCTTTTTCGTCTACCAGTGCTTCGCCTGTCCAGCCTATCCAACGCTGGTTTCTTTCAAACGAGATTTGCTTTGCCAGTTGAGCCATAGCGGTACTGCGTTGCTTGATTTCCGCTGGAGCCACAAGGGCTTTGTGCATTTCGGCTGCTGGGGTACGGGGTCTGGCGAAGAATTTTGAGGTGTTAACTATGTCTGGTTGCACGTCTTTGATGAGGCGAAGCGTGTTTTGGAATGCGAAGGGGGTTTCGCCTGGAAAGCCGCAGATAACGTCTGTGGCTAAAGTGAGTTGTGGGAAAGCTGTTCTGAACGTTTTCACTGTGGTTTTGAAGTCTTTGGTGGTGTAGAATCTTTGCATGCGCTTGAGCACTGTGTTGTCGCCGCTTTGCACGGGCAAGTGTATGAACTTGAATACTCTCTCATTCTTGAACGCGTCAATTAGGCTGGTTAGGAAGGGCGTTGCGGTGTTCAGGGTCATCATGCCAACGCGGATTTTGAATTCGCCTTCTATGCTGGTTAAGGTGTTCAGGAGTACTGCGAGGTTTGTGCCTGTGTCTTTGCCGTAGCAGGCTGTGTCCTGCGAGGTAAGCCAGAACTCTTTCGTGCCTGTGGCTAAGTCGTGTTTTACGCGTTCAGCGATTTCAGCGAGGCTGTAGCTGCGGAGGTTGCCGCGAGCAAGGGTTACGCAGCAGTAGGCGCATTTGCCGAGGCAGCCGTAGCTTATCGGGATTATGCTTATGGCGGGGTTTGTTTTTATGCGCGGCAGGCTTAGCGGTGGCTTGGCTGTTAACGCGTTTTTTATGGCAGTGATTTTTTCGCCGTTTATGACGCGTTTGATAATATCTGGGATTTGTGTGGCTGCTGCTGGTCCAACTGCAGCGTTGAAGCGCGTTTCCCTTTGCAGGCGTTCAAAGTTGATAAGTGGCAGGCAACCTGTAATGATTATTTTTTTGTTTTTTGGTGTGTGTTTGATGGCGGTGATTACGCGGTTTTCTGTGGGTCCTTTTACTGCGCATGTGTTATAGATTATGATGCTTGCTGTTGCGGCTGAGCGTGTTAATGTGAAGCCTGCTTGGGTTAGGCAGCCTGCTAGGGCT
>CAZYUQ010000174.1:0-2987 GCA_964650565.1 uncultured Candidatus Bathyarchaeia archaeon
CAGAAAACGAACTGGGGCACGATATGGAAAAAGTCCAAGTCCGCAGCGATTTCGTCTACTTGCTTTTTGATTTCTGGAGCTGGAAAATACTTTATCGGCATAAAGGGTCATCTTGCTATGTGATTAGGAGCGTTTTAAGTTAAAAAGCTGCTTATTCTGCAGGCTACGTGGTGCCAGGTGGCTTAATGGAAAACTACCTCTTTCTGGATTGTTTAGAATAGCGCGTGGAAAAACTATAGCCCCCCTTATATAAAGAAACCCTCGTTCACTGCAGGATACATCACTCCGAAAGCTTTCCCCATGGTAGTCTTTCCGTGTACGCTTTAAAGTTTATATAGGAATATACCTCTTTTCAACAAGCTCAAAGTTATGCAGCAAGGAAGGATTCTGGTTGAGTGAAATTCAATTACGTGTTGGAGATGCAAGGCAACGCGATGTCGGTAGAGGCATCGCCCGCATAGATCAACGCGCCATGCAGAAACTAGGCATAAGTGCAGGTGACGTAATAGAAATAGTCAACAAACGTACCACGTCAGCCATAGCGTGGCCAGCCTACAGTGAAGACCAAAACCGCGACATAATCCGCATAGACGGCTTCACGCGCAAAAACGCTGGCGCAGCCATAAACGAGTACGTAGTAATAAAACCAGCAAAAGTCAAAACTGCGTTGGGCATAACCCTAGCGCCAGTGGACATGCGATTAAACGTCGACGACGACTTCACAAACTTCGTCAGAAACCGCCTGATGGAAAGAACACTCGTTGAAGGTGACACAACACTGGTCATGATGCTGGGGCACGCCATACCCTTCACCGTCTCAAAAACCCGCCCACACGGCATAGTGAAAGTCACAGCGGAAACAAGACTCACAATCCTAAACGAACCCGCACCTGAAACCAAAGGCTTGCCGAGAACCACGTACGAAGACATCGGCGGCTTACACGAAGAGATTCAGCGCGTAAGAGAAATGGTTGAACTCCCTCTGCGGCACCCTGAACTTTTCCAGCGCCTAGGCATAGAACCGCCGAAAGGCGTCTTGCTTCACGGTCCACCCGGCTGCGGCAAAACGCTGTTAGCGCGTGCTGTGGCTAACGAGTCCGAAGCCAACTTTTACTCGATCAACGGTCCAGAAATCATGAGTAAATTCTATGGCGAATCTGAAGCGCGGTTGCGCGAGATTTTCCAACAAGCTCAGCAGAACTCTCCAAGCATAATATTCATTGATGAATTGGATGCGATAGCGCCTAAACGTGAGGAAGTCACGGGTGAAGTGGAAAGACGCGTTGTAGCGCAGCTTCTCGCCTTGATGGATGGCTTGTCGGGACGAGGCAACGTCATAGTCATAGGCGCCACTAACCGCCCCAGCGCGCTTGACCCAGCGCTCAGGCGACCCGGCAGGTTCGACAGGGAAATCGAGATAGGCGTTCCAGACAAGCAAGGACGCCACGAAGTGCTGCAAATTCACACTCGCGGCATGCCATTAGCTGAGGATGTTGACCTCAAGAAGCTCGCGGAGATGACTCATGGCTATACGGGCGCTGACTTGTCAGCCTTAGGCAGAGAAACTGCCATGAAGGCGCTTCGCAGGTACCTGCCGCAGATAAACTTGGAAGAGGAACGCATACCGCCAAGTGTGCTGGAAAAAATGGAAGTGAAAATGGACGATTTCGTTAACGCGTACAAGGAAGTTACGCCTACTGCCATGCGTGAAGTGTACATTGAAGTGTCCACAGTCCACTGGACGGATATTGGCGGCTTGGACGACGTAAAGCAGCATTTGAAGGAAGCGGTTGAGTGGCCGCTGAAGACGCCTGAAATCTTCAGCAAGTTGGGCATAAAGCCGCCGAAAGGCATCCTTCTGTATGGTCCGCCAGGCTGCGGGAAAACGCTGTTGGCGCGTGCGGTGGCAACTGAAAGCGAAGCGAACTTCATATCGATTAAGGGTCCTGAAGTGTTTTCAAAATGGGTTGGTGAGTCGGAGAAGGCTATACGGGAGGTTTTCAGGAAAGCTCGCATGGCTGCTCCCGCCGTGATTTTCTTCGATGAGATGGATTCGCTTACTCCGCGGCGCGGCGCAGGTTTCTCTGACAGCGGCGTGTCCGAACGCGTGATAAGCCAGTTGCTCACCGAAATGGACGGTGTTATGACTTTGCAGGATATAGTGGTTGTTGCAGCTACGAACAGGCCAGACATGGTGGATTCAGCAGTACTGCGTCCGGGCAGGTTTGACAGGTTAATCTATGTGCCAGAGCCCGACGAGCCGAGTAGGCTTCAGATTTTCAAGCTGTACACGAAGGACATGCCGTTGAGCAAGGATGTGGATTTGAACCAGTTGGCGGCTGCGACTAAGTACTTTTCAGGGGCTGACGTGGAGTCGTTGTGCAGGGAAGCGGCGATGCATGCGTTGAGGAAAGATGTGAAGGCGGTAGAGGTTACGATGAAAGATTTTCAGGATGCCCTGAAAGAGGTTGGTCCATCCGTGACGCCTGACATGGATAAGTGGTACAAGAGTTTCATGCAGCAGCTTCGTCAAGTGCAGAAGCCGGCGACACCGGTTACTTAAGAGGTGAATGATTGTGCCAGCGATTAAAACTTGGAAGACGCGCCCCGCCTACTTTGTTTTGCTTGAGATTCTGAACAAGAAGGGCGACATGGTTGATGACGACTTGTTTAATGCAGTGCATGAGGAGTTTGAAGATTTAGGGTACAAGGACTTCAATGATATGCTGATGCGGCTGGAGGTCAGCGGCAAAATCCGCTCTTCTTCTATGTCCCGTGGAAAACGCCGCATAGAGCTTATTCAATAAGCTAAATAATTAAGGCATTCAGTATGTAACCTGATGAAGCCTGTATTAGACGCCATAGTTGTCGGCGGTGGCCCTGTCGGCTCCTTCGCGGCTTTAAGCCTTGCTAGACTTGGCGCTGAAGTGGCGGTTTTTGAGGAGCACGCTGAAATCGGCGTTCCATCACATTGCGCAGGGCACTTA
>CAZYUQ010000175.1:0-2978 GCA_964650565.1 uncultured Candidatus Bathyarchaeia archaeon
GCCTAATGCGTGCTATGCAGGTTGAACGCGGAAAAACCCGACCGCACACGATGATGACTGGGCACACGGGATACATAACTTACGCGCGGAAAGCGTTAAAACTTGAGCACGAGGAGCAGGAAAGCGCAGTTTAGGCTTCCATTGGCTTCTGGGGCATGCCCAGCCGCCAGAATGCTTCTTTCAGTTGTTCGCTGCGTTTCCAGCCGTAGTAGAGTCCCATTATCTTGGCGAAAGTTGGTATGACTATGTTGTTTACGGCTGTGTACGACACGGGGTTGGAGAATCTGTTTCCAAGGAATGTGTCGCGCCAAATGTGGATGTTGTATTCCCAGCAGCGGATGAAGAATTCCCATCGTGCTTTCGAAAGCGAATCCAGTTCCGCGCCTTTATTGTTCATCAATATGCAGTTTTCCAAGGGCACAAAGAAGAGCGGTACGTAAAATGCGTTGTAGTCTTTCAGGGCGTCCATTAGCTCAAGCGTCTGGAGCACATCCTCTTCCTTCTCGTCTGGAAGCCCTATGATTAAAGTTGCCAGCGGGTACCAGTTATTGTCGTTCAGGATGCCGAAGGCACTGGTGACTATTTCCCGCCACTGGTCAGGCTTGTAAGGCAGCATTTTTCCGCCCATATACTTCTTCATCAACCTAGCACTGCCTGTTTCGATACCTGTTTCAGCTGTGATTATGGGTTTCTTCCCATGAGAATACCAGCTGCGTTCAATCAGGATTTCCGCCAGTTCCTTGATCATATCGGGCTTGCAGACTATGGGCGCCAGCGACATATGCGAAGCTTGGATGCTTTTAACTCCTGGGCAATCGGCAACGCTTTTGGCTAGTTTCACGACGGCTTCCTTGTTGGGGATGAATTTTTTGTCTTTTGCACCGTAGAGGAAGAGGTCTTCAGTGACCAGCGTGATGTGGTCGCTGCCTGCCTTCACGGTTGCTTTAACTTCATCCATAATGCTTTCTAAGGGTATGTCCACTTTGCGCTGCATGGTAGGCGTGCAGAATTGGCAGTTTCTGCCGCATCCTTTGGAGATTTCTACTGCGCCGTGAATAGCCGCGTGCTTTACCAGCGGCATGGTTTTGTAGTCCCAGTTGGCTGCGGATTCCGCCGCGCGGACTATACGGGGAAGCGCTTCGCCATTAACTGCCTTCTTGAAAATTTGGATTATCTCTTCGGGTTTTCCGCCGATGAACACGCAGTTGACGCCGTAACGCTTAGCTACGTGTTGGCGTTCCAGCTGCCACGAGCCGAAGCCGCCAACGATTATTATGGGTTTGAATTTTTTGATGCTGGGGTGGTTTACGAGTTTGCGGAATTCGATGGCGTTTAATGGTTCGCCGCCGCCGATGATGGATGAGTAAGTTTTGCTCACGTAGCCCATACCTGTGGGGTCCATTGAGGATATGCCTATTACTTTCGTGTCTGGACCTACAAAGTCGCTTAAGTCTTCAGGGTGGACAACGGCGACTTCAGCTTCTGTGAAGCCGTTTTCTAGGAGCATAGCTTCGACTTTTCTTAAGCCGTAAGGCGCGTACTGTGCTCTGCCGTTGCTTTTGCGTGGGACTCGCGGGTAAAGCGTTTTCCTAGCGAAGCCCAGTGGGATTGGCCCTATTCCGAAGCCCGCTACGAAAGCCATGAAGGGGTTGTTGCAGAAATCGCTCATTTCTGTGGCTGAAGCGGTAAGCACGATTTTTACGCCTGAACCCGTTGCCATCTCTCCTTCGCTCAAATGTAATATTGGAAAAGATGTATGCAAGCTTATTAAAAATTACTGTCCAATGAACAATCGTTCAGGCAGCAGGCGTTTGCCGTCCGAGTAACTCTGAACTTTCATCCGCAAGGTCAAGCTAATGCCTTCTCATCATCCGGCACATGTAAATAGGCTGAAACAAAAATAAAAGCATTCAGGGTTTCACCCAGAGGTTCTTAAGAGCGTTGTTCTGTGCTTAACCCGCCTAGAAAAAGTATTAAGGAGTTATTCTGAAAGAAACTGGTGACTGGTGGAGACTATGCGCAAGAACGCTGATTTTGATTCTGAAGAGCTGTTTACTCTTCTAGAAGAAAGAGGAAAGGAGACTGCCAAGCAGTTTGGAAAAGCAGCGAGTTCAGATGTAAGTAATCTCAAGTTGCTTTCAATTTTGACAGATGTTAAGAGCTACTGGAAAGACACATACAGGCCAGCTTTAGTGTCTTTGGCGTGTGAAGCAGTTGGGGGTCAGCCGAAGCTGTTAACAGGTGTGAGTTTGGCGATTACTCTTGCTGCTGCAGGAATTGGGATTCACGACGACATTGTTGACAATTCGTCAAAGAAGCATTTCAGAATGACAATTCTAGGACTTCACAGCCGTGAGGATGCCTTGCTTGCAGGTGATCTTTTAATAATTAAAGGGTTGATTGCCATGCAAGAGGCATTAACTGAAAATTTTCAACCGAGCAAGGTCAAAAACGTAATTGAAACTTACCGGAACTTTCTCATCGAGATATGTGAAGCTGAATTTAATGAAATTTCATGCAGAAAAAATTTGGACACAGAATTGGAAAGCTGCATTGACCTATTATGGAAATCTACTGCTGATACCGAAGCCTGCATGAGACTTGGAGCAGTGTTGGGCGGCGGGTCACAATCTGAAATTCGCGCATTGGGTGAAATTGGGAGACGTCTTGGTTTCATGTGTCGCTTAGCAGACGAGTTAAAAGACTCGCTCAATTTAGAAGGTCATCTCCCGCACCGATTGAAATATGAGAGTGTACCTTTGCCGATACTGTTCGCCGCCAAGTCTTCACCTGATGCATTCTCCGAAATTAAAGTGGTTCTTGAGAAATCAGGAATGGAGCCATCTGACATTAGAAAAATTATTGGGTGCTGTTTTGACGCTGAAGCTTTCCGATTTGTACATAACGTAGCTAAGAAGAATATGCAAGAAGCAAAGCAGCGGCTACGTTTGCTTAAGCGGGGTAGGATTAGGTCTGTT
>CAZYUQ010000176.1:0-2972 GCA_964650565.1 uncultured Candidatus Bathyarchaeia archaeon
GCCCAAGGCATAGCGATAGTTCCTGGCCTATCACGAAGCGGGTTGACAATCGCTGTGGCGCTTTTGTTGGGGGTAAAACGTGAGAAAGCCTTCAATTTCTCCTTTCTGCTTTCCGTTCCAGCAATAATTGGCGCGTTAGGCTTAACCTTTTACACGCAGCATGATGCCCTAGTGTTTGCGGGTGTGGAGTGGACAGAAATTATCGCGGGCATAGCTGTTTCTATGGTTGTTGGTTATTTGGCGCTACGGTTGCTTAGAAAAATTGTGGCTGACAAGAAGTTTTATCTCTTCGCTTTTTACTGTTGGCTGCTAAGTGTGCTGCTTATAGCGTTAAGTCTCATTTGAAACACGACCGCCATGCGCCTAAGCTAAAGCCGAAGCACAGTCATCAGTTTTTCAATGATGTCTAAAAAGAAATTTATTGGGCGGCGGAGAGGTCCCAAGCCGCCAAGCATGTCACGGAGGTTTTTCATGTCTGCCCTGTCGATTGAGCGGGTAAGCAAAATAGCAGGCACAAACGAGCATAGAAATACAACTGCCCCAACAATGAGGGCTACCCAGTTGCTGAAGGCAAATTGAGCGAGGAGAACGTACGTGATGGCGGACGCTATAGCGGTAGATAAGCTTATTCTAGCGGATGATGACCAGTCCACGGTTACCCCGTAATTTTTCTTCAGCCAGAACAACGCGATTATCAAACTGGGTATGCCCGCTACTATCATGGTAGTGATGAGCCCGATTATACCGAACTGGGAAATAAGTATCACGCTCAGGGGGAACCCTATGGCTGAAGTTAACAGCGTCAGCTTCAAGTTAAATCGGGTTTGCCCTTGACCATTTATTAGGTTACCTACGCTTAGGTATCCCGCGGCTGTGGCTAGATGGGTTATGGCGAGCAAAGCGAGAAATAGCGGTGCAGCTGTGTAGTGTGGAAACAGCACGCCAATTCCAGGTTTTGCCAACACCATTACGATAGCTGCGGCGGGTAAAACCAACACTGTAGCGTATTTCACGGAATATTGAAAGACGTTTTTGAGTGTATCATGGTCTTTTCGGATGTCCAGTTTGGAGAAAGCTGGAAACAGTATGGTGGTTATAGGTGTGGCAAAAAAGGTTATTAGGACAACGAAAGTGGTGGCTATCGCATAGTTGCCAAATACATTGTCTGAAACGTATATGGGTGCTACGGAGTTGTAGAATTGCGTTTGGAAACCAGCGATAATCGTGGCTATTGATAAGGGTAGCCCATAGTTGAACATGGTTTTTATGGTAGCCATTATTTCCAATTTGTTGTTGGCTGGTTTGGGGAATTTCTTGTAGAGTATCCACAGTATCAGCACGCCGAGTAATCCAGCAATCAAGAAGGATACAGTAAATCCTGTAGTAGCTCCAAGGGGTCCGAAGCCAAGGATGACGAGGGCGAGAATTACGATGGTTTTGATGACAGATTGGCAAATTAGAGTGACGCTGCTTAACTCCATTCTTTCGATACCGATAAACGCCGATTGCGCAGTGGTAAGTAGCGCTCCCGTTAAGATGGTGAAGGAGGCAATTTGAAATAACGGTATCAATGCAGTATTGTTGTAGAGCCCTGCTAAGAAACCTGAAATCAGAAAGCCCACAACTGACAGTACCAGACCTAAGACGGTTTCGAAGACTATTCCTGCGGCGAAGATGCTTCTGATTTTGTCTCTTCTATCTTCAGCGTTGTACTGCGCTGAATACTTGATCATGGCTGCGTTTATGCCCCAGTCCCTGAAGTTAGCCATCAGGGTGGGCGGAATTAGGGCGATTGTATATAAGCCGTATTGGGCGTCACCCAGTATGTTGCCGATGAATATTGTGCCTACGGACGAGATGACTGTTGAGGCTACTAAGCCCCATAGCAGGTGGAATCCGCCTTTAACTGAAACCTTAGCCATCTCTGCAGCTTTACTCATAGTTTTCCCAACGTTACTTGAAATCGTAGATTAAAAGGATGTGAACGCGGGAGCGTTTATCGCTTTCGGTGGCTACTCTTCAATTGTGCACCCGCAGGTTCCAGCCAAAAAGGCTTGCCATTGAGGAAATCGGTTAAAAACTCCGCAAAAGCCTCATTTTTGCTGTAAACCGCGGAAATTTCACTGTTAACCAAGACGGTGAATTCGCGTTTGAGCGCCTGCGACACCAGTTCAGCGACACCTGTGTTTCTGCCGCCTTCCCGCAACTTTTTCCTAAGCAGTTCAACGGCGTCCGTGCACCGTCGATGAAGCTCCACCACCCACCTTCCGTCTTCAATGTAAGGTCCAGCAACCACATCATCGTTACCCTCCGCGTATTTGGTTATGAACTTTTCACATTCGGTTTCCCGCGTAAGCGGCGGTCCCAAATGCTTCTTAACGCTTGGCAAAACACGCTGCTCCAATTCAAGAATGAAGACGTTGAGGGTTTTTTCGTCGCTCCACGCCGCGTCTCTGAGGACGGTGAAGTCGTTAAGCGCAGCTATTTTCCGCAGAGCTCTTTGTGTCCTGTATAGTTGTCCCCATAGAACGTCGGGAACCGCTTTAACTGCAGCACAAGTTACGAACACGTAGGCGGAACTGTGCCTCTTCAGCTTTTGCTTCACGGCTTCAGTGGATAGCGCTTCGGTTTGCGGTGGATAAAAGAACCTTGTGCTCGGCGTTTTCAGGAATGCTCTGGCTGCGCCAACGAACGTGTAAAGTTTTTGCAGTTGCACGGCGGAAGCCACGTTTCTCGCCTTGTCCACGGGGTCAATCACCACCAGCGGTTCAGCGAAAAGCAACTGTAGCTCCTTCTTCCTGTCAGCGTAGTAGTTTTCGATGTCTATCGTCATTCGCCGAGTGCATTGTGCGAACGCTTGTAACGTGGCAGTGAAGGATTTGTAATGCACTATTAGCAGCTCGCAGAGGTAACCACTGAAGCCGCCGATTTTGATTTCCGCACCGTAAACGCCGATGCCCTGCATGAACTTT
>CAZYUQ010000177.1:0-2891 GCA_964650565.1 uncultured Candidatus Bathyarchaeia archaeon
GGGCTTCCCTCTGCCACTTTTGTCACGAGAACTCCATGGTCTATGGGCAAACCGTAGTACCGCGCTATCTTACTGGTTATGCTTAATCCTATCACGCCCAGCCACGGTCTTTTGGCAATGCCGTCCGCCATCATGCCGTTAGTGCACGCTTTCGCCGCGTTTATCGGAATAGCGAAGCCTATGCCCTGCGCAAAAGGTATTATCGCTGTGCTTATAGCCACGACTTTGCCTTCCAAATCTACCAGTGGCCCACCGCTGTTGCCAGGGTTGATGGCCGCGTCTGTTTGCACCAGATTCTCTATTAAGCCCCTTTCAGACTCTATCGTCCTGTTCACCGCGCTGATTACTCCCGAAGTCACCGTGGGTCCACCCGCAAGCCCGAAAGGGTTCCCGATGGCGTAAACTCTCTGTCCTACTCGTAGCTTGTCAGAGTTTCCCAGCTCAGCGGCTTGGAGGTTTTTGCCGTTAACTTTTACGACTGCTATGTCGTGGACAGCGCAAGACCCTACTATTTTGCCTTCTACGGTTTCGTTGTTCCAGAGGGTGACATGGATTTTTTCTGCGCCCCCGACCACATGGTTGTTGGTGAGTATAAGTCCTTTCGCGTCGATTATTGTGCCTGAGCCCATTCCTGCAACTGGGACTGCTTGGTAAAACATGTTGTGCACAAGCTTCATCGTGCTCATGTTGACCACGCTTTTGCTTGCTTTTTCGATTATGTCTAGCACTTTGTTCTCGTCGTACGCGGACACTTCTCTTCGCCTTAAGAAGGGTGATTTACTCAGCGGTTTAATAGTTTTTCCATGTTCCGCAATCCTTAAGCTGAACTGTCAAAAAAAGCGTGTTTTTTGATGTTTTTCGCTGTTCTCGGCGAAAACGTATATAAATATGACGTATGTTATGTGTTTTGTGACGTGTGCCGTAACGGGGAGTCGCTCTAAACAATTTTACACCCAGTCTCTCACTCCTTTCCCCGTTAAGACACACGCCGCGAAAGGGGTCAAACGTGCACATGAAAGTGGAAGAAACCGCGAAAAACGCGGAAAAACATACTGCCTTGACGGACTTGCTGGAGCAGCTGGACGCGGAATGCAAGAACTGTGCGCCGTTAACTCCGCTTGAATGCATAAGCCGCTGTAACGTTTGGAAAATGAAAAACGAGCTTAGGCAACTGCGGGAAACCATGGATAACCCGAACTTTGTGAAAGACCTTTTAAACGTTCTCAAAAACAACACGCGCCTACACGTCCTGAAGACAATCGTCAAGCGCCGCTATTCTGTAAGCAACCTCCAAGAGGAACTCAAAAAAGCAGGTTACTCACATAGCCAAGAAACCATCCACCAAGAATACTTGTATCCACTATTAGCTGTGGGACTCGCCGCTGAAGCTCAAGAAAAATATTACGCAACAACTTTCGGTGGCAGACTCAACGAGTTAATCGGCGACTTCTCTGACTTCGCCGATGTTCTGCCTGCGCACTCTGAATGCTATGAGGAAATTCTTCTTAAAGCGCTTTTGTCTGAACCCAAAACCTTTGAAGAAATCAAAGACACGGTTTCGTCAAAAGTTGCCTCGCGTATCCTGAAACGGTTGAAAACGGCTGGTCTGGTAGAAACTCCCGCAGAGAGAGATTACGTGTTCTTCTTCAAGTCAAAACGCGACCCCGCCAAAGAAACGCTCTCCCCAACCGAAGAAAAAGTCTACGGTAACCTTTCTGAAGACGGCATCTCCGCCAAGAAACTCGCAGAGAAAACAGGGATTTCCATGAGAAGAACCTACAAGTACCTGAGAAGCTTGAAAGGCAAAAAGCTGGTGTTTACACGGAAAACTCCCAAAACCTACTGCTTAACCGACAAAGGCGAACGCCTAGCTTGGCTCTTGAACGAGTTAAATAAGCTAGTGGAAGAGACGCTGACCTTTTCTGAGTATTTCGTTAAGCGCGAAGCAAACTCTTAAAGCAGAGATACCTTGCTGATTAACTCTATATTTCTTTATGTTCTTTCATTTCTTCCTTAAGCTTTGCGATGTATCTCTCTGGGTTTTTATTGAATTCTTCTTCGCACTTTTTCGAGCAGAAATACGCTGTTTTCCCCGCGTACTCAGTTTTGCTGTAGGCCATTTCTGAGTCGAGTTCCATGCCGCACACAGGGTCTTTAACTGTACGTTTTTCTTCTTTATATTCCACGCCTGCTGGTTCATATTTTCGCAAGGTTTGGCTGTTGAGCGCCACTATAACAGTGCTGAGTGACATTATCAGTGCGCCCACTGCGGGTGGTAAAATGAAGCCGAAATTGGCTAGCACGCCAGCGGCTAAGGGTATGGCGATTATGTTGTAGCCTGCTGCCCACCAGAGATTTTGGAACATCTTCGAATAGGTTTTCTGCGAGATATCTCGGACTTTTGGTACATCTCTAGGGTCATTTTTGACGAGGATTATATCTGCGCTTTCGATGGCTACGTCGGTTCCTGCGCCTATGGCTATGCCCACGTCCGCCGTAACTAGCGCTGGGGCGTCGTTTATGCCGTCGCCGACCATTGCCACTTTGTGGCCTTTGTCTTTTAATGCCTTGACTTTTTCCGCTTTCTGGTCTGGCAGAACCTGCGCGAAATACTCCTCTATTTCGAGTTCTTTTGCGACCCACTGGGCAACTTCTTTTGAGTCGCCCGTAAGCATGTAAACTTTTAAGCCAAGCTCTTTGAGTTTTGCTGTGGCTTCTTTTGATTCTTTTCTTATCTTGTCAGCTAACGCGAAGGCACCTGCAAGTTTTCCGTCAACCACTGTTAAAACCACTGTTTTGCCCTGCTCTTGTAACGCTTTGATTTTCCCATCATTTGTTTCGATTTTCATCTCTTCAAGCAGGCTTGGGCTTCCAACGTAAACTTCGCTGTT
>CAZYUQ010000178.1:0-2848 GCA_964650565.1 uncultured Candidatus Bathyarchaeia archaeon
TGGGTGCGTGGGAAGCCGATTGCCCGCATCATGCCGATTTCCCGTTTTCTCTCTGAAACGTTGCGAACTGAGATTACTGCCATGCCTACTGCTCCGATGGCGAGTCCGAATGTGACGTATATTTGCAGGAAGGAGACTATGCGTTCAACCATTTCCAGTGATTGTTCGATTTTTGAGTAGAGCACTGTGGCGCTTGCCACGTAAAAGTTGTCTTCCGCCAGGCTTCGGTAGCCTTCGTCTTTCGTGTTAGTGAAGTCTTCGATGGCTTGTGCGATTGATTGGATTTGTGGGTCATCCATGTCGTAGGTGGTTTTGATGAGGAACTGGTTGAACTGGTCTGGGGCTCTTGACATTTGGGTTACGCCGTCTGCTTCTGCCAGAAAGTTGGTTTGGTTCGCCCACTGTTCAGGCAGGTACAGTTTTCCTAAAGCATCCATGAAGTTGAATTCGCCTCCGCCTAGGAGGTTGAAGGGTGATAAGGGGAAGCCTCCTGCTCTTTGAGAATCTAATCTTCCTGCGATGGTGAATGCTTGGTACACTGGCAGTCCCTGTTCAGACGTGTTCATTGGTATCCACACTTGCAGCCCTAATGGGAGAATGAACGAGTCTGTGAACACGATTGGGTTTTCGATGACGCTGCCGTTTTCGTCTCGTAACACGGCTACGCCTTCTAATTCGTTGCCAGCGTATCCGCTGAAGGATGTGATGTCTATGTCGCTTAGGTCACGGTCATTTGACATGAGTGCCGACAATGAAACGTTGTAGGCTGCCATCATGTATGATTCATTAAAGAAAATGTCCCACGCTTGCTTGGACATATCCAACAGTTGCTCGTCGGTTACGTCGGAGGCGTTTGGTTGGTTGATGCCGTCGGGGAAACTGCTTAGGTAGAAGTCGTAGCGCCAATCTGGTTCAGACGCGTTGGTTGCGTTTCCGCGGATTTGTTCACTGGTAAGTTCGCCGTATCCTATCGGCAGCATGTCTTCTTGCGCGTTGAATTCTGACGAATACGGATCGTTTAAGGTTGCAAATCTCTGGTAATCTGTAAGTGAACGGTACGTTTTGAAGCCGATTACGTCGGTTATTTGGCTGTCGAGTTTGTACAGTTCTTCCACGTATGTAACGTTTGTTATGTTTGCTTCTGGCTTGTTTAGGACTACGATGAGGTCCATTCCTCTGGAGTCTTGCTCGGTTTCGATGACTGAACTCAAGTTTGTAGGCACCAGCGTAGCCACCGTCACGTTCAACGTCAGTATCACCGCGAAGATAGCGAATGTTAGTGTGGAGCGTGTTTTATGAGACGAAATCAACGCTGGAGCTATTTGCCCCACGCCTTTTAATCCCCTGATTTTGACAAGCAAACTTCTTAGAGCTTTCATGACTGGGGGCAGATTCACTGACACGAACAGAACTGAACCGACGACGATTTCCATCACGCCTATCATCAGAATGTCGGGTGCCAAGCCAGTAATGTCTGGTATCCAATCACCCATAGCTACAGTGAATAGGAAAACGGGTATAGCCCAGATGGCAATGGCGATGAAGTTTGTTGCCTTCACGCGGCTGATGAACCGTGAAAGCACGGCGCCTATTCCTGAAACCAACAAGCCTGCGCCGATTAAGATGTTTCTCCACTCGTCTAACGTGTCCCACCCCTCGGCAACCCAGATGGCTTGGTAGCTCTCGTCAAAGACACCGTTAATTAAGAGAATCAAAACGCCTGCTACGATAGCTAATATGCCTAGTAGCGCCAAGTTGCGGCCAGATTTTTCTTCAAGCGACCCTTTGATTCCACGTAGTGCCTCTACAATGTTAACTCGGGACGCCCTCAAAGCAGGCAATATTCCAGTTACGATTCCCAGCAGTACTCCAATTATTACCGATAAGATTACGACTTGGGACGAAACAACTGGTTGGACGCTTAATCGTCCTGTGCCAAACAATTCTATAAGATAAGCCGCAACAGTTTGTCCGAACGCTAAGCCTCCGAATAAGCCGAGTATGCCGCCTATTATTCCTTGAAATACGTTTTCGATAAGCATGGATTGCATTATTCCTCGACGGTTCTCTCCAACAGCCCGCAGAACTCCAGTTTGGAACTCGCGGTCTTCCACGTTCATGAGTTGAACGTTAGTGATAAGCAAAACCCCAGTTATCATTACCAGAAGCCCTAATGCTGTTAGCATAGTGGACAGCAAGGTCATGACAATCTCTGCAATGCTGAAAAAGGTCAAGCGCTCAGACTCGACAATGTACACTTTTTGAGTGTTCCCTGTTCCGGGATCTACTTTTTCAGGAATAGCCGCTTCTACCTTGTCTACTTGTTCTTGAAGGTAGTCTTCTTTTATTTCTGACGCGAAATGATCTGTTTTAAGGGCTACCAAATACGCTTTAACTATATCTGTTTCTTTTTGGCGATATTGAAGGCTCATCCACTGTTGAAGGTGTTCCAACTTGAATACGATTCCTGGATACTGTGACCCTATTCCGGGATGTTTAGAGTCAAAGATTCCGACTACTTGCAGGTCTATTCTTACGGTTTCGGGTGTATACAGGATTACAGGTTCTGTGGTTTCGAAGGCGATTTCGGATATCTCGATGCTTGCTGGCATCCCATCAATGCTCATGACTACGAGAAATGCGTCTCCTCTTAGCGTTCTTTCAGCGTATGGTGCTAAGTCAAATAATGTGCTATTCAGCGTTTCCAAATCCACTGGCGAAGATGGGTCTTCCCCGCTCGTTACATTAAAGCTGCCTCCGTCATCCATGAAGAAACTTAGCAAAACTCTGGTGTTGTTTGTGCCCGTAGCCGTCACGTTGATGTACTCGTAGTCCGACAAACTAAGTC
>CAZYUQ010000179.1:0-2831 GCA_964650565.1 uncultured Candidatus Bathyarchaeia archaeon
CTGCTCGGAACTTTTCGAAACGTGCCCTTTCGGTTCGCAGCTTGCCGCTTATCACTATTTCCACGCCTAAGGCGCCTGCATCCATAACTTGGTTTAGAGCCCAAAAACCAGCGCGCCTGAAGTGAACGCCTCTTTGGAGGGCTGAGGCTACACGAGATGCAACTACAAAAGCGTTGAATTCAGGGACTTCGATTTCTGAGACGGAAATCTGCGGGTTTGAAATCTTAAAGATTTCTTCTAAAGTCGTGGCGAGATCTTTTATTGTTTCGCCACCACGCCCTATAACTATGCCAGGGCGCATGGCATAAATCACCACGTGGGTTCCCAACGGGGTCTTGGAAAGGTCAACTCCGCCGTAGCCAGCGCGCTCAAGCTTTTTTTGCAAAAACTCGTCGATTTCCGTTTTTTTTATGGCTTCGGTTATAAAACGTTTGACAATGGACATTAAAATACTTCCCCTTGCCCAGGCTTTTCTTCTAAAACAATTTCAATGTGCGTTGTGGTCTCATATTTCGGTGAAGATCTTCCGTGAGCTCTCGGCGTGTACCGCTTAATTTTCATGCCTGGATAGGCAGCAGCGTGAAATATGCGGAGCTTGTCTACGTCCAAGCCTTTATTTTCCGCGTTGGATTCTGCAGCTTCGACTACGCGTAGGATTCGCTGCGCTGCTTTCACGGGGTATCTTCCCGCAAAAGCTTTTTTGAGTCCAGCGCGGTGTCCGAGTTTCTTTTTGTATCTTCTGAAGGGAACTGCTTTTTTCTTTTCTGTAACGTCTCTGAGGTAAGTTTTCGCGTTGGAGAGCATCATGCCTTTGATGGTTCGGCAGACTTCTCGGGCGTGTTTGTGGGATACTCTGAGTTCTCTGCCGCTGGCTTTCGCTGTTTTTTCAGGGTCCAGTTCTTCTTCTATTATGGAGTATCCCCATTTTGGCATTTTTTGTCATTTCTCCGATTGTGCAATTCAACAGCGTAATGGCGATTTATATGGCTTTCCGTATCAAAACTAGTTTGAGCTACGCTAAAGCTGGTGTAAGTCCCGTGTGCAGGACTGTTCGGGAACGTGAGGTGTACCGTTTTAAAACTCATGTTGCCTTTTATAGTTTTGCCGAAAAACCCCAGTTGCGCTCCTCTAGTGCTCGGAGAAGACTATACCCCCTTATATAAAGGAACTATAAATAGTCCGAGGGGTTCTTGTCGAGTTTCTGCGATGTGTTTATTTTTTACCCTTAACGTACTTATCTCAACTGAAAGGGCGACTAAAATGACCGAGAAAAAAGACGCAATCACCATGCTGCACGGGGCAGGCGGCACCGTCATGCACGACTTGGTTAAAAATTACGTTGTGAAGTATTTTGGAGGCGTGGGCAACGCTGAGGTTCCGCTTGAAGCCATGGACGATGCAGCCGTGGTGGGCGACATCGTTTTAAAGAGCGATTCTCACGCCGTCAAGCCAATATTCTATCCAGGCGGCGACATCGGACGCCTAGCCATCTCTGGCACCGTCAACGACATCGCAGCTTTGGGTGCTGAACCGTACGCTTTGGCGTGCGGCTTAATTCTGGAAGAAGGTTTGCCGCTTTCTGATTTGGAGAGGATATTGGCGAGCATGCGGCAAACCTGCATCGAAGCGAACGTGGGCATAGTCACAGGAGACACCAAAGTCGTCGAGAAAGGCAGTTTGGGCGGCTGCGTCATGAACGTGTCGGGAATCGGCAGAAGAACCCCAGCGCTGGAGAGTAACCTGAAAGTTGTCAGGCAGTACCGAAGCGATTTCGCGCCGCGTTGGCTTCTTGACTCTAACCTGAGTGTTGGCGATAAGGTAATACTGTCTGGAACCATAGGCGACCACGGCTTGGCTGTGCTCTCGGCGCAGCAGGGATTAACTTTCGGAAGCGAGATAAAGTCAGACGTTAAACCCCTAAACCGCATGATTCAGCGCATGCTCGGCGGAGTCGGCGGAGTCGTCGCCATGAAAGACCCAACACGGGGCGGGTTGGCTGACGCCTTGAACGAATTCAGCGAAAAATCCAAAGTGGGCATACTGATTCACGAGGACAAGGTTCCCGTAAGAAACGATGTGCGGGCAGCCTGTGAAATGCTGGGTTTAGACCCGTTTGAAGTTGGAAACGAAGGAAAAATCATAATCGGCGCAGTACCAGCCAAGGCGGAGCAGGTGCTGAACTGGCTGAAGCAGACTGAGGAGGGCAAAGACGCGGCGATCATCGGCGAAGTTACAAAAGAATTCGCTGGCGTGGCTATGCAGACGGCTGTAGGCGGCAAACGAATAATCGCCCGACCAGTAGGCGACCCCGTGCCAAGAATATGCTAACTTTTACGTGGAGCGAGTGGCTGTTGTAGCCCAGACCCTGCAGGTGCCTTCACTGCTCACCATGCAAGCGCCTATGGGGTTTGCTGGCGTGCAAGCTTTCATGAACATGGGGCACTCGTCAGGCTTGATTTTGCCAATAATCACCAAGTGGCACTCGCAACCGAGCAGAATATCCTTGCCCTGCTCCACATGAACACCGAACTTTTCGCGGGCATCATAAGCCACAAGCTCCTCGCGCAGCTTCAAAGCTGAATCGGGCAGTCTGCCTATGCCACGCCAGTTGCCACCCGTAACCGCGAACGCTCGGTCCATCATTTCCAGTGCTTTTGGGTTTCCTTCCCACTTCACTATGCGCGTGTACTCGTTTTCCAGCCGCGCTGCTCCTTCAGCACGCTGCTTCAGAACCATGTAGATTCCCATCAAAACATCTATGGGTTCGAAGCCCGCCACCACCGTGGGCATGCGATAAACCCGCGGAAAAAGCTCGTAAGGCTTCAAGCCGA
>CAZYUQ010000180.1:0-2830 GCA_964650565.1 uncultured Candidatus Bathyarchaeia archaeon
GTAGAATCATTAGCCATGGCTACAGCCCGCGAACTGGAACCAGTCGGCATCAGCGAAAAAAAGTCCTTCTCAGTCATCGGAGCAGCGCGCTCCTCAATCGGCGTTGCCTTCGTGCGAGCTGATGAGCTTTACAAGTTGCGCCAGACCGTTCTGCGCGTAACCTCAGGCAGCCAAGCTTTAGATGAGATTTTAGACGGCGGGTTGGAAACGCAGACTATAACTGAGTTCTATGGTGAATACGGCAGCGGGAAAAGCCAAATCTGCCACCAGCTATGCGTGAACGTGCAGTTACCTCCAGAACGCGGAGGCTTAAACGGTGCCGCATTGTACGTGGACACGGAGAACACTTTCAGGCTGGAGCGGATTGTGCAGATGTCTAAGCATTTAGGTCTTGATCCTGAAGAGGTGGTTAAGAACATTATTTACGCTGAAGCGTACACTTCGGACCACCAGATGTTTCTTTTGGAAAACGCGGATGAAGTAATCAAGGCGAACAACGTAAAGTTAATTATCGTAGACTCATTAACCGCTCACTTCAGAAGTGAATACGTTGGGCGGGAGATGTTGGCACCTAGGCAACAGCGGCTGAACAAGCACATGCACAAGCTTATTGCGTTAGCCCGAGCGTTCAACGCTGTAGCGGTCGTAACTAACCAAGTCATGTCTAAGCCCGACGTGTTCTTCGGCGACGCTGTGCATCCCATTGGTGGGCATATTGTGGGGCACACGAGCCACACGCGTGTTTATCTGAGGCGTGCTTCGCATGGTCCTGTGCGTATTGCTAGGCTGGTTTCAAGTCCCTATTTGCCTGAAGGAGAGGCAATACTTAAAGTAACCGGGAACGGAATAGAAGATGTCTCGGAAGATGAGAAAACAACTAAGTCTCGTGGTCGTTAACTATGCCCATACTTCAAGCTTTAGTCACGCGGTACTTCCAGCTTATCGTTAACAGGCAGTTTACGGAGTCGGAACGGGAGCTGGAGCGGCTTAAACAGAAAATGCACAAGACAGAGTGGAATCGAGGGTACTTCAGAGCGTTGTACGGCATGTACCTCTCACGGAAAAAGAGCAACGATGAACAATCGCTTTTTGCGAAAATGGACTTCAGCGACAAAGCAGCGGTGCACGGGTACAGGCGCGAGTTTCTGGAACACACGAAGAATGGGCTTCACGGGGACTTTGACCGCGGTTACTTTTCAGCTTGGGCGGATTGCATGCGGGTTCTAGCCCGAATGGAGTTTCCCGGTCCGAAAAGCAATAGCAATGGTGGCGGTAAGGGTTCTGAGGAGGAAAAGTTGGAGACGTTGCGAAGCGACAAGAGCCAAGCTACTATAGCGAATTTTCTGCTGAAAAATAAGAAGTCTAAACAACCTGTTAAACAGTGATTGGCGGTCCTTTCAGGATAGAGTAGATTAGCACCCAGAAGACTAGCCATGTGAAGAAGTATATTCCTATGCCTTGAGTCATAATTTTTGACCGCTTCTCCACTTGCGTTCCGAATTTTGCTTTGAGTACGTAGTAGGATACTAGGTAGATGGCTAAGGCGATGGTTATGCCGTTCATGAATATAGTGTAAGAAAGCTCGTCGTGTAGCATAGTCACTGCCGTGCTTATGCCTGCGGCAACTACGCCCAACACCAGCCTTAACAAGTATATTGTAACCAGTGGTTTCACAGTGTTCAATCCTCTCAGACTATACTTTTGAACCTACATTAAAAAGTTGCCGCATATAAACTGTTGCCATATCCCTTTTTGCGGTTGCCTCAACGCTTACGGTTAAGCCCACAGACAAGTTCAGTCTATGAATCTTTCCCGTGTCCTGCTGTACAACCGCCAACACAGGAGAACAGTTATAGCCGTTATTATTCCTGAAAACGGGATAGCGGAAGTGTTAACCACTGCGAGAAAATTGTTAGCGAAGTGCAAGCTAACAGCCACCAGATAAAACGGCAGCGGTCTTTTCGTGGCGATGCCGTAAGCGGCTATGGCGGTGCTTGCTGGATGGAAGAAAAGCCCAGGCAGCCTTGCAATCGGGTTCACGCCTAGCAAGAACGCGTATGTTAGAAGTTCTACGACTCCGAAGCCTAAGCCGACGAACAAGGCAAGGCTGAAAATTGACCGTTCGGTTTCGCCGTGGCGGTAGAAGAGAGGGAAAACTTTGGCGAACTCTTCAATTAAAGGTGTAAAACCCGCGGCTGAGATTAAAGTGGCGTAGAACATGTCCATGCCTGATAGGAAAGAGTTGGCAAACTGGGCAACGAATACGGTGAGGGGCACACTTGTGATTACGCCGCAGAGGAAAAAAAATAGTTTTTCATCCACGTCGGGTTTATGAATTTTAATTACGCATTCGCCTTCGCCCATCATATGCTGCCCCAAGAATTTACCTGTAGTAATGGATGGAATCACGTGTTAAAAGCTTTCGCAGCTAAACCGCACATTGACTGCAAGAATGTTATTTATAGCCTCAAGCTCAATAGGATTGCAGACCGTGATGTGAAACCTTTGCCCAAAAAAGAGTTTACCAGCTTCGACTGCTCCGCCGTAGTACACGAGCTGAACGAGGCACTTGCGAATTCCCGCGTTAACAACGTTTACCAACTGGACGCTAAAACCCTGCTCGTGAAGCTGCACAAGACAGATGCGCATCCGCTACGGCTGGTGATGGAAGCGGGCAGGCGGTTACACTTAACTAGTTACACGCTGGAGAAGCCGCTTATGCCGCCTGCGTTTTGCATGGCACTCAGGAAATACTTGCGGAGCGCGTGGCTTGCAGGCGTGGAGCAGTACGAGTTTGAACGCGTAGTCCTCTTCCACTTCAGAACTAAAG
>CAZYUQ010000181.1:0-2818 GCA_964650565.1 uncultured Candidatus Bathyarchaeia archaeon
CCGGGCCATACTCCGTTAAGGGGTAGTATAACGCTCCAAGCGGGGTACAAGATGTTTGCTTCTTTTCTCTGCGGCCAAAGGTTTGCAACCGCTTTATCCTCGATTACATCGAAGTCTGTTACTGTCCAGTCATCTGACATGGGGTAAGAGTAGTTCTTTATAGCTTCCAAGGCGATTTTTATGGCTTGTTCTTCTGAGATGTTTACGCTTGTGTCGCCTATTGTATATAGCTGACGGTGGTCGATAAGACCTGAGAAGACGCCATCTCTGAAATCAACCTCTATTGCTAAATAATCACAGCCGTTGAAAGTGTGTACCCAACGAAAACTTATCACGTCACCAAACCATGTACCAGACAAGTCTTGATGAGTTACAATGAGCTTGAGGGTGCCTGATGTTATAGTCGCGTTTTCGGTTGAATCCACCTTTGACAGCATACCTATCATTTCTCTCGAATCCATTTTAGAGTAGGATTCGTATTTCTGTAGAAAACTTGTGGCGGCATCCGTCACGTTACTGTACTGTCGATCGCTAATAACAGGTCCCTTCATGACGTATGCACTACAAGTGGTTAGGACATTATTTTGGATAGTACAAATAACATCCACTGTGCTATCTTTTGACTCCAACGCATACGTCAGAACCTCCTGTTCTCCATAGACAGGCTGGGTTACGCCGAGGTCAGGCAGTTCTGGCACATTATAAGTCCTGAGAACTATGCTGTATTGTTTGCTGTCAAAGGGAAGTACATCTTCTATCAACGCTAATGCTTTATCCTGCGCAGTTGAGATTGACGAGCGCACTATAAAAACTCCTCCAAATATTGTAAGAATTGTTAGCAGAAACACTGTGCATATTATTTTGTTTGTTTGTTTCATTCTTTATTTTTTCACCCCTTTAATAGGTTAGATCCATGTTCATATTGCCCCACACTACTAACTCGTTGTAAAGTGGGCTGTTGACGAAGAAGTTGCCATAGATCCCAAGTGATAAGTAATCTAGGGTATAACCAACACTCCAACCATTATAGCGCATATAGTAAAAGAATCCCACAGCAAATTGAGCCCATTGCCAGTCATCATTTTGCGGAATCTCGGCCTCGAACTGAGGCGAATAAAGATTCCATCCCAAATAAACAGCAGGACCACTATTTCCGTATTTAGTCATGTCAACACGATGGGTAAAGCATAGAGGCATTCCTATAGGCCCATAATAGTCACGATATGGAGGTGCAACAGGATAACTCCGAGCTGTACCGCAATGCCAAATGAAATCAAAACGGCATTTTGCCTGATTGGTATGATAGAAAATAGTAGCATCAGGGGCGGCGTCAGGATCAACTGTGCATAATAACTTGTAGTGGACGCCATTCCCCCACGGCACACAGTGTCCTTTTGAAAAAATAGTAACTTTGCTATTGTAATTCTCTAAGCTATCAAGAGTGTTGTAGTAAGTAGTTGAAGTAACAGTAGGGGAGGTAGGAGGATTGATAGGATCAGTATCCCCCCAGTAGAAAAAGCAATACCCGTCATAAATGGCATCAAGATAGTCGCGGATATACTGGCAACTCAACTTCGAGAAATATAATTCGTAGGGAGTATCGCCAGCGCCGTTTGGTGGTGGTAATGGTTTGTAATTGTTGGGGCAAAAAACTCCAGAGCCATAAGTTGCAGCATTTACAGTTTGCATGCCTGTTGATACTGAAATAGAAAGCAAGCATAGAAGCAATAGCGCACGTATTGCTATACGAGTTTTCTTCATTTTTTTCTCTCCTCGTATAATTTGTGCCCTTTTCTGATTTAATATTTGGACAGAGTATTTTTTAAATGTTTAGTTTGAGTCAGAATAGCATATACTTGAACAATAAAAACGCAGGAATTACAAATCAAAAAATAGACATAGATATAATTCAACTATAAAATAAAAAATCGCATATCAAAAATGCAGCGAGAAGCTCGTCTAACGGTAAATTGGGATAGCATAATGCCTGCATGGAGCTACATTACTGGTACTTTTCACCATCCTTTCTTCTCAGTCAATCAACAACTATTTATTAAGACAGTACAATGCAATAGTTAGACTTGTAATGGTGCATAACATGAAGAAGGCGGTTATAGTTCAGTTTCCCTTCGGCTTCGCAGCTTTCAACAAGAAAGGCAAGCTTGCAGCACAAGGGTTGTTTCCGAAGAAGCCGCAAGCAGCCGCAAAAGCATTAGCGAAGCTGGAAGCGGGCAAAGTCGCAAGTGAACTTTCAGCCGTGGTTAAGGAGCTTAAGGACGCGGGCTACACCGTTTTTGCCTTTGAAAACGCCACCGTTGCCGCGGCAGCACAGAAAAAACTGAAAATCACCACCGAAGTTGCAGAGGCAGCAGAATTAGAAGCCGCGCGTTCCAGCATGAACAACGTTGCCGTAGAAACAGGCTTCGTTAAAGACGCCAAAGAGCTCAGCGTTTGGACGCGCAACCTCAGCATGGAACTGGCTAAGCTGAAGGTTAAAGGCGCCGTTGAAAAACGCGATTTAATTGTGGCGCAGGCGATTCAGACGCTTGACGATTTAGACCGCACAGTGAACCTGTTTATGGCGCGCATACGGGAATGGTACGGCGTTCACTTCCCCGAGCTTGATCGCTTAATCGAAAAGCATGAGACGTACGCGCGTTTAGTTGTGAACCTAGGCGACAAAAACAACTTCACGCTTAAGGCGTTGGAGAAGGAGGGTGTGCCGAAAGCTAAGGCTGAAGCAGTTGCCAAAGTCGCCGCAGCGTCCATGGGCGCTGACGTGGCGGAAGAGGATTTAACGCAAATCCAAGCCCTAAGC
>CAZYUQ010000182.1:0-2794 GCA_964650565.1 uncultured Candidatus Bathyarchaeia archaeon
TGGCAACATTGCTTGATTGCCCATTAAAACTGAGGGCTTTGCCGTATTTTCCGTCTGCCCATGTGGCGCCATTAATTGCGCCGTCGTTTCCGTTTCCGCTACTGTCCTCAGCTAAGCTCCCAGCGCCTTTGTCGAAGCGCCACCACCCAACTAATCCAGGATGTGGGTTTATTAGGGCGGCTTGGGTGGTTTGATTCATCTGCAGAAGCATGATTGATGAAACCGCTAATATCGCGCATATTGCAATAGTGATTATCGCTCCTTACTTGCTCCACACTATTCGATTCATACTCCTCTCTCCCCCGTAAAATGCATCAATAACCTCATATAAACTATATTCCATTTTTTAAAATAAAATCTTTTTCTTAACCAGCAACGCAGCAACGAATCGCCTTTTCAAACCTCACCCTTCCATACTCTTCTCTCCAGCAGACACAAATAAACCTGCTTTCAAACACAGAAATATTCTTTTCATTTCCTCCAAAACACTAGCCAAACTGAAAAAGAAGCAGTCGACGCATTAAACGCTATGGGACTACTACTCGTTGAAAGCTGAAAAACTTTAGAGAATAAGTGTGCTTTCGAAACTGGGAAGGCAGGTTGCCAATGACGAACCGCGTGACGCTTTGATGCCGTTAACAGCAGACAGGGGCAAAATTGGCTCAAAAATAACTTCGAATGATAGTTTTGCCAAGAAAACCGTAAAATCCTTATAAGTTAAAAACCACTCTTCTATCTGTCATGAACGTGCAAATACCTCTTCCGGTTCTGATAACTAAAGAAAACAAGTGGTTCGTTGCCTCATGCCCCATTTTGGACATTGCAACTCAGGGTAAGACAGAAAAAGAAGTTAAAGAAAACATGGCGGATCTCATAAACGAGTATCTCAGCGACCCAGATACAACCAAACCATCCTTGGAAGACCTAATGTCTCTTTCAATGACAAATGTCCCTGTAACGATACCCGAGGGTGTTCTCCGTCACAAAACTTCGACCATTGCCGCAGCGAAAGGTAATTGACATCTTACTTTCAAACGGCTTTGAGGAAGCAAGATCCCGTAAACACATCACCTTCAAGAAAAAAGTAGGCGAGCGGGTGTTAACAACCTGGGTACCGCATCATAGAGAAGTAACCGTCTTCGTTATACAATACATCATCAAACAAACTGAGAAAGAACGCTCGGAATTTGAGTAAAACCTTGGGGTACTCTTTTTGATAGAAACAAAGGGTTTTGTCATGAGCGCTTTGAAAAAGAAAAAGAGCGCTCCTTAATCGATATGTAAAATGATATTCCGCTTATATTGTAATTTGTGTTTGTTATTTTTTGTTATGTGTTGCTTCTTAGCATGCCTAAACAACCCGTGCCTTGTAGTGCTCACCTACTGCACCCTCCTCTTAACCCACTCGCCGCCCTCACCCTTCTCAAAAACCTCCACAAGAACCAAACGAACGTAATCCCCATCCTCCACGCTAAACCGCTCTCGCAACTGCTTGGGAACCGTAACCTTACCGCCATTGAAGACCCGAACCACAATCTCCTCCACAGTAAACACCAACAACAAAAAGTAACCAAAAGTACCTTAAAAGTTACCAAATTAACCAAACAAAAAACACAAACAACCCAAGCACCCACTCAGCGGACCTCCAACCACACCGTATCATAGGCTGTCAACTGCGCAGGAACCAAACCAACCTCCACCACGTACGTTCCAGCAACATCAGGAACAACCCAGCTGAAACCGTAATCCTTAACCCCGCCAGCAGCAACCGCTACAGGCTGAAAATCATAATGGTAATACCCATCCGGACCGGTAACGGTCAACGCCAAAGCAGACTCTAAAGCAGGTTTCAACTCATTAAACACCGTAACCTTCAAAGCCAAAGACTGCCCCCTCACATACGCAGGCTGATCAGGCTCAACACTCAGGAGAAGATGCGCAGTCTGACTAGGCGAACTCGTCAAGGTAAACTGCCCGCCGCCCGTGTCTTCCCGCGCACGCTTCACCACAACGAAATACTCACCCGACAAAGCAGGCGTGTACGCAACGCTCTCGTTGGCTCCAGCCGTCGGAGTCGTGCTCTTGGCCAGAATCACGGGTTCTCCAAACGCGTTCCCAGTCGTATTGTACAGGTACAGGTCGTAATCCGCTCCAGCGGGAACAGTGAGCGAAAAATTGTACGAAACTCCAGAAAGAAGCTGAACGTTCCTTGCCCAAGCCAACCGCTGCCCAACAACCGAAATGTCAGAAGGCGAAGGCGGAGAACCAAGGCTATCCACCACAGTAGTCCCAGTCGTATACGTCTTCAAAACCGCATCAGCCGCCGCATCAACGTTGATCCTTCCATAACCCTCCTGCGCGTCCTTTCCACCCCGCTCCAGCGTCGGCGAAGTCCCACTCTCCCGAGCGTTCGGATAAGTCTCAGTCGCCGTCATCAACAGCAACATCTTCGGCGTCAAAGCCTGACCCCGCGTATAATTCCACCCAGCAAACCCGCCTAAAGCCTCCACCACCGTCTGCGCCGCCCCAGCCACCACAGGCGTAGCCATAGAAGTCCCCTGCATCGGCGCCGCATCATCAGCCAAAACATCACTCCACTCGCCCTCCGCATCATTATAGTTAGAATCCGCACTGAACAACGGCACCGCGTAGAAGCTGCCGCCCGGCGCAGTAACGTCAGGCTTAACGGTCTGCCCAGTGTACCGAGAAGTCCCGCCCTGACTGCTGTAGCTTGTGACTCCGTCAAACTGGTTCATGGCAGCCACGGTTAAAACCTCATCCACAGACCCAGGCG
>CAZYUQ010000183.1:0-2752 GCA_964650565.1 uncultured Candidatus Bathyarchaeia archaeon
ACGCGATTTTTGTCTCACATAAATCACTGGCACACTTATATCTCTTAGCCTCTTCCTAAGCACTTTATCATTCGTAAAAACCGCCGCGCCCCATTCACGAGCCACAGCCACTATAACGTCGTCAGTCAACGCTGAAGCCGACGCCTCAACATTGACAAGCCTGCAGCGCTCAGCAAACTTCAACGCGTAACGAGCGTCTCTGCGCATTTTAGGCGCGCCCGTTTCAGCGAGAATCTCCAGCTCACGCTTAACAGTGGAAAGCAGAACCAGCTCAAACCGCCTGTTCAGCAGCCGCTCCAACTCGCTGAAAACGTCAATCTTGAACTGGAGGGGAACAAACAAAGCGTTTGAATCCGCAATAACCTGCAACGGCTCTTTCTGCGCATGCTTAGATGTCATCTCGGTTTTGCTCCACAAATGCTCTAAAAAGGCGTTGCCCATTTAAGTTCTTTGCAGTCTAAACGTGAGCATGGTGGGTTTTAAGATAACGTTGCACGTCTTTTTGGTTCCCGCTTTGCTTCGGCGGCGCCTGATTAAGAGCTTCGTCAAAACCCGCCTGAATTTGCGGCTGCATTGCGTAGGTTTACGGTTGAATGCGTCTTCGTAAAAATAGGTATTATTTTTAAGTGATAAGGTGTACCTTAATTAGAACAGAACTGAGTGGGTGAGGGATATGTTTAATGAAAAATCTTGCGGCGCAGTGGTGTTCCTGAAAAACTCTGAAGTTAACTATCTCCTGTTACGCTACGAAGCGGGGCACTGGGACTTTGTAAAAGGCAACGTTGAACCGAACGAAAGCGAAAAAGACACCGTTATACGCGAACTCAAAGAGGAAACCAGCATCGTTGACGCCCACTTCATAGGTGGCTTCAGGGAAAAAATAACCTACTTCTATAGGCGGCAGGGCAACACCATCCACAAAGAAGTTATATTCTTCCTTATTGAAGCTCACACTGGAAACGTCAAGTTGTCCTACGAGCACGTGGGCTATAACTGGCTGGATTACCAACACGCCATGAAAACGCTCACGTTCAAAAACGCTCGAGGCGTACTACAAAACGCGCATGAGTTTCTGAAGAAACAGGGAATAATAAAACAGTCTGACTGAACGCTTAAGCTGGTTTGTCGGCTATTATTCCGTAGCCTATCAGCCGCCACCGAGCGGTGATTTTCCTGCTTATTGCCACTCTCGTGTTAGGCTGCGCGCAAATCGGTCGGGTAAGCTTGACTTTGATAACGTTGCCTTTCGTTGAGGTGACTTTGCCGAGGTTCACAGCTGCGCCCACGTGAAGCAGCAAGGTCTCATCAATGTTGATTCTTTCAACTTTCAAAAGCTCTTTTGTGCCTACGGCGCGTTCTAGCACGTGTGTTTCTAAAGTTAGCTCCGTCAGCGTAGGCGGAAGCAAACCTGTTTTTCCAGCGATGTTACCTGTTAAGCCGTCTGCCTTTGAGTAGGAGGGGTCTAGCATGGTGCCCACGCCGACTAATCCTCCGCAGTGTGCTTCTTTCACGGCTTTTTCGCCTGCGTGCAGGCTAACTATTTCGCTGATCAGCGGGTTATAGACGGTTTTGCCTTCTCGTTCGCCGCTGATGCCGGGGCGGATTTCTATTTCGTCGCCTACTTTGAATTTGCCTTGGGCGATTGTTCCGCCGATTATGCCGCCTTCCAAATTTTCAATAGTCGTTCCAGGGTTGTTGGTGTCGAAGGAGCGGATAATATACATGAGAGGCGGTTTTGTTTCGTCTCTTTCCGACGTAGGTATGAGTTCCTCTATTGCGTTGAGAAGGACGTCTGTGTTTAATCCCCGTTGTGCTGAGATGGGGATTATAGGCGCGTTTTCTGCGATGGTGCCTTTGACGAAGTTTTTGATTTCGTCGTAGCTCTTGCGGGCTCTTTTTTCGTCAACGATGTCGATTTTGCTTTGGACTATGATGAGGTTTTTTATGCCGATGACTTCAGCCGCTGCCAAGTGCTCGCGTGTTTGCGGTTGCGGGCACGGTTCGTCCGCGGCTATTACGAGGATTGCGCCGTCCATTATGGCTGCTCCTGAAAGCATCGTTGCCATCAGCGCTTCGTGTCCTGGCGCGTCTACGAAGCTTACGGCTCGGATGAATCCTGCTTTTGATTTGCAGTTTGGGCAGGTGGGCGTGGTGGAGTAGCCTTCTGGTGTGCCGCATTTGGGGCATTTGTAGATGGGCATGTCTGCGTAGCCTAGTTTTATTGTGATGCCGCGTTTGAGTTCTTCGCTGTGCCGCGAAGCCCAGACGCCTGTTAACGCCTGCACTAACGTGGTTTTGCCGTGGTCTACGTGGCCTATGGTGCCGATGTTGACCTCGGGCTGTTTTGGTAGGGCTTTGTTTTCGCGGCTCATGCTTTTTCTGTTCCGTAAATGTTGTTGAGTTAGTGAAGGATTAAATGGTTGGAGTTAATAAGTCTTAACGCTCTGAGCAGTTACAAGTTCTGGTAGTGTTTTTCAGTGTGCGGTCAAACGTGGGTTTCAAAGTTTACTTCAAAAAGCGCAATCACTTATTTGAAAAAACAGCAAATACATAGACGGCGGTCAAAGTACCCGCTTGTGTAGCTATTGCTCTTTTTCGGGCTGCTTAGGTGCTTTCTTTTTGCTTTCAGCAGGCTTCTTCGGTTTCTCAACGATTTTCGTGTTCACTTGGACAATTTCGTCGGTTATCACGTTGCCCCGCACTGTTTTCCGTTTCCTTGCACCTTTGTTGCTCGGATTAAACCCGACACCAC
>CAZYUQ010000184.1:0-2750 GCA_964650565.1 uncultured Candidatus Bathyarchaeia archaeon
AAACAGCCGTGACTAGCTGCTCGGAACAGTCTATAGCCCCCCTTTATATAGTTGCTTTATATAGTTTCGGCGTTTCTTGTTGCGCGAAAGAACGCATGTGTCTTTCACGCTTTGTGTTTGTTTGGTTCCGTTTTTCTAGTTTGTGTTTTCGGTTTTTGTGCCGATGGTATTTATAGCCTGCTGGGTTCACTATAAAGACACTTCGAAAGGGAAGGCGTGGATACGGTTATGGCTGAGGCGCGTGCGGTAGCGGTCTTGCGGATACTGCGGCAAACCATAGCCATGCCTGCGTGGACCAAGTCAAAACGTGACCCGTTTGAAACGTTAGTTGTGACGATTCTTTCACAAAACACCGCGGACAGAAACACCGCGAGAGCCTTCGAAAACCTCTCGAAGCAGTTCGAAATCACCCCCGAAGCCCTTGCAAACGCGGAAACCACCCAGATTGAAGCGTGCATACGCTCCGCTGGACTTTACAAGGGCAAAGCCAAAACCATCAAGCACGTTTCACAAGTGCTGCTTAACGATTTTCACGGCGCCCTCACATCCATACTGGCACTGCCCCTTGAAGAAGCAAGAACAGTGCTCACCCAATTCCATGGAGTAGGACCGAAAACCGCAGATGTGGTCCTGCTCTTCTCCGCAAAACAACCCACCATACCTGTGGACACGCACGTGAACCGCGTGTCAAAACGCTTGGGATTCGCGCCTGCAAACAGCGACTACGAAACCGTCCGCAAAAACCTCCAGCAGCTTTACAAGCCAAGCGACTACTTAGCAGTGCATTTGCTGTTAATTGCGCACGGCAGAAAATACTGCAAAGCCAGGCACCCGTTGTGCGTGCAGTGTCCCGTGAACGCGTATTGCCCATCAAAAGGACTGGGGGATTAACAATGACCAAGCTGCCCTCGAAAGTTGCAGGTTACTTTCCTTACAAAACTGTGCGCCCGTTCCAAGACCAGTTCATAAAAACGGTTTTCAACGCTGTCGAAGACCGCTGCTCCGTGCTCATCGAAGGCAGCAACGGCTTAGGCAAAACCATCTCCGCGCTTTCAGCGTGCCTTCCAACCGCGGTTGAAAACGACTTGAAAATCTTGTACGTGGCAAGAACCCACAGGCAACACGACCGCGTCATAGAAGAGCTGAAGGCAGTCTGCAAGAAAAAACCCGTGTCAGGAGTTTCCCTACGCGGACGCCACGAAATGTGCCTCAACGAGTTCGCCTCTAAACGCACGTTCGACGCGAGGTCCCTCATGGAAGTCTGCGAGATGCTCAAGTCCAAAGACAAATGCCCCTTCTACACCAACATGGAAGACCAACCTGAAGACTTCCTCCAAGTCCAACAAGAAATCACCTCCCGCCCCTGCAAGGCTTCGGAAGTCCAGAAAATCTGCAGAAAAAAATGGCTCTGCCCCTACGAGCTAGTAAAAGCTTCACTAGCCGACTTCAACGTCATCGCCCTAAGCTACCTCTACGTTTTCGACCCCGTAATCAGCAAATCATTCCTCAAAAACCTCGACACCAACTTCAGCAAAATAATCCTAATCGTAGACGAAGCACATAACCTGCCTGACACAGCCATCGAAGTCGCAAGCAGCAGCCTATCCCTCTTCGTCATAAAACAAGCAGAACTCGAAGCAAAAAAAGCCGAAAACATCGAAATCGCCTCCTTCGCCAAACTCATGCGCACAGAACTCGAAACAATAGCCGCCAACATAAAAAAAGAAGAAATAATCCCGCCTCAAACGCTTATAGACATAATAAAAAAACACGGCAACATAACCAAACCCCGAGACTTCTTCGAACGCATGCACGAAGTCGGCAACTTCATCAAACGTAGCCTGCTGGCCGAAGGCAAATCACCCCGCTCATACATCCACGGAATGAGCGAGTTCCTGCTGAAATGGCTGGAAACACTCGGCGACGACTCATTCATCAACGTAGCCAGCACGTACATGAGCCGAGAAAAAACGCTCACGGCCAAACTGGAAATCGTCGCATTAGACCCCGCAAAAGTAACCGCCCCCGTCTTCTCATCCGCCTACTCCAGCATCGTCATGTCCGGCACCCTCCAGCCCCTAGAAGCGTACGCGAGAATAACCAAACTCCCAGAAAACACCATCAAACGCATCGTGCCTTCACCGTTCCCAAAAGAACACGTACTCTCACTGGTGTGCCTCGGCGTAACAACCGCCATGGACAAAAGAATCCCCACCATGTACCGCACAATCATAAAACGCATCACCGAAGTCGTGCAAAACACGCCCGCAAACACCGGCATATTCACCGCCTCATTCGGCGTGCTAAACGCGCTGGTCACCGAAGGCATAGAAAAAGCCCTGCCTAAACCCTTATACCGCGAACACAGAGGCATGAAATCCAAAACCAACGAAAAAATAGTAGCCGAATTCAAAGCCCGCGCCAAACGCGGCGGCGCAGTGTTCCTCGGCGTCCAAGGCGGACGCACATCCGAAGGCGTAGACTTCCCAAGCAACCAAATGAACTCAGTAATAGTAGTAGGCGTACCCTACGCTGAGCCCACACCACGAGTAAAAGCCCAAATAGAATACTACGAAAAACGCTTCCCAAACCTCGGACGCGAATACGGCTACATACTACCCGCGATGAAAAAGGCTTCACAAGCCGCTGGACGACCAATCCGCACGCTGGAAGACAAAGGAGCCATCATCTTCATGGACTACCGCTTCGCCACACCCTACTGCCGCAGCTTCCTTCCCTCATGGGTGAAC
>CAZYUQ010000185.1:0-2738 GCA_964650565.1 uncultured Candidatus Bathyarchaeia archaeon
AGGTTAAGTTGGGTTGCGGTTAGGGTTTTGCCGTCGCTTCCCACGATGTCATTTTCTAATCCCATTTTGCCTTGATACGAACGGAAGTAGTTGGCGTGTGATCCCTGCGCCACGTAGATAACAGGATGCGTGTCATCTTTTTCCGCATCGTTCCATGCCACGTTTTCTCCAGCGCCGTGCTGCGAAGCCAAGACTGCCTGCGGGGTTCCATCGGCTTCTAGGAAAACTTGGATGACTTCGATGTCGCCTTGGTGGTCGTTCATTGGCCCGTTATTGAAGATGTAGAAGAGCCAGTATTGGATGACAGTAGATGAACCGCTTCGGACAACATGAACGTACGCGTAATAACCTGCGCTTTCAGCGTTAGCTGCGTAGTCGGTAGCTATGTCTTCGAAAGTCTCCAGTTTGTTGCTGAGAAATAGGTTGCTTGATGTGTGTGTTCCCAGATTGCTGGGCGTAGGCGCAGAATCAATAACAGTGGAGGTGCCGTCGGAATACCTTTGCTTGAGAACGGAGCTGCTGATTATGTAGTTGACTGAGGTTGGATAGAATTTTTCGCCGCTGGTGAAGTGAAGCACAGGCGCGTACTGAGAAGCTAAGGCTTCGTCTGTTTGAGCCGCGGCGGATGGTTGAAAAGCCAGAATCGCGAGCAAAACAAGGCACAGTGAAGTTATTAGTATCGCCGAGTTGAACCGTCGAAACTTGAAACGTGATTGCTTCAGACGCAAACGCGACTTGCTAAGAATAACGTGTTGCATGTTATTTGAAAGGTGGGTTGTTGTTAAAAGGCTTTTGCAGAAAACGTTGAAAAAACTCCAGTGATATAAGCAAGATATTTACCTATAGTACTGCTTGCATTATTTGGTATAATGTGTAAGAGAATACTGCAGCTAATGGTGCAGACAGTATCCACGCCCAGATAATACTTCGCATTGTTCCCCATTTTACGGCTTTAGTGCCCCTAACTAAACAAGCCCCTATTAGAGTCCCGCTGGCAGCGTGAGTTGAGCTTACAGGCATTCCCAACAGAGCGGCAGCCCCAAGTATCAATGAGCTGGACAAATCACGCGAAAAACCTTGGTATGGTTGCATCCGAGTGATATTTTTAGCCATCGTCTTAACTATTCGCCAACCTCCAAACACTACCCCCGCAGTCAATACGACATAGGATGCAATTATAACCCAGAAAGGAACAACAAATTCAGAGATGAAACCGTAATAGAGTAGAAGAATAGTCATGATACCCATCACCTTCTGAGCGTCATTTGTTGCGTCCGTAATTGAGAAAAGAAAAGTTGAAACTAGCTGCAAGCGCTTGAATCTCTTATTCATTTTGTGTGCTGCCTGATTTCGAAATATTCTAATTATCGCCAAAGTGATCAAGTAACTGATTAGAATTGCTGCGAATGGTGAACCGAGCAAGGGGATTATAACTTTGTCGACTATCCCGCCCACCTCAATAACATCGAAACCTCCAGCTGCCACCCCTGCGCCTATTAAGCCGCCAATCAAAACATGGGTCTCTGATATAGGCAACGCGTAGATCCAAGAGAATACGAAGTCAAAAATCAAAGACCCAAGTAACGCTGCGATAATTACTTCACCTGAAGCGATACCGGCGGCAATTATTCCAGTTCCTATAGTTTTTGCCACTGCAGAGCCAAAAAACACCATCCCTATGAACGAGCCAACTGCGGATATGGCTATAGCTTGATTGGTTTTCACGGCTTTGGTTGCTATAATACCAGCAGTGGCATAAGCTGCGTCCGTAAAACCTGTCCAAAAGCCAAAGATCAGAGCCAAACCAATTGCAAAAAGCAAAATTAGGTCGATCACGGGATCACGCGTTTTTTATAACTACATCTTGAATAACTAGACAGACATCTTCGCACTTGTCGGTTATTTGTTCCAAGAAGTCATAAATGTCCTTCATTATCATGATTTTAATGGGGTCTTTTTCTTTGAAAAGCTCTACAATTGCAAAATCGTGCAAATCATCTGCTTCATTCTCCAAAGTGTGGATAGCCTTAAATTTCTGCTCGATTTCTCTTTGATTAATTTTTCTTATGTGTTTTGTAAGAGCGCTTACTTCTTTTACCTGTTGCACTATTATGTCAACGAATTCTTTTATCACGTCGTTTGGTTTTTCAATTTTGAAGAGAAAAATCCTGTTTGCTGTTCCATCAATTAAATCAATGACGTCATCATACAGAGAAGCGAGCTTGGAAATATCTTCATGGTCTATAGGCGTAATAAATGACCTGTGTAGTTTTTGAATAATCTGGTGGACAAGTTCATCTCCCTCATGTTCCATGACTTTCATTCTCTGTATTAGCACTTCAAAAGTGCTGTATTCTCGGATCATAGTCTGGAATAATTCAGCTACTTTTACTGCTAGCTCGGCTTGTTCCTCAAGCAGATTGAAAAAAATTTTGTCTTGAGGGATAATCCATTCTTTGAAACCCATAAACTTCCTTAAAACCCACTTCGCATATATGTTTTACCGTGTTTCAACGTTGAAGCCGTATACAACCCTGAAGAAAAAGTGGACGGGGCGGGATTCGAACCCGCGGCCTCCACGATGCCAACGTGGCGATCATACCGAGCTGATCTACCCGCCCAAACACCAGAGCTTCTGAAACTTTAACCCGCAACAATAACCTATAAGCATTTCTTTATGAGGCAGCAGAAAACGCGTCTCGCTTCAAGCTTTGGCTATTTATAGTTTAAATAAGGGG
>CAZYUQ010000186.1:0-2724 GCA_964650565.1 uncultured Candidatus Bathyarchaeia archaeon
TGTTTGCTGGCTTTCAGCAGTATTTCGACGCTTGCGCCCATGCCATCCTCAAAGGGGCTGAGGTGCTCTAACGCTTGACGGCTATACGCTCTGAAACCACTTTGGGCATCGCTGATGCCATTCTTTGATGAACCATTAACTAGCTTTGTTATTAGTTGGGCGCCGAATCGCCTGTAAAAAGGCATCTCTTTACTTCCTTTTGTGTCAATAAACCGGCTACCGATCACTAGGTCGGCTATACCTTGGGCAATAGGCTTCACGACGTTGGGAATTTCGTCAGGATTATGCTGACCGTCAGCGTCTAGAGTTACTAACACGTCAGCGTTTAATTCTCGGGCACGTTTGAACAGGCTCTTAATTGATGCGCCATAACCCAGATTTCGCCTGTGGCGAACAACATATGCGCCCAAACGTTTGGCAATTGCTCCGGTCATATCGCTTGAACCGTCGTCGCAAACCACGACTGCATCTGCGTATTTTTGAGCTTCCAAGACTATTTGCGCAATCATAGTGGCTTCGTTAAACGCTGGAATACCAACTACAACAAACGGTTTGGCTCCAGCAACCGCGACCTCATCCAAGATTACGTTGGTTTCTTCAACTTCCAACAACATTTACACCTTCATACACGTAAACTGATATGCGACCGAAATCCTGCACGCTAACAAAACTTTGTGGCACTGAAATGCCATACCAGCCAATCGGTTCGTTCCACCAAACAAGAAACACACTATTAAAGCCATTCTTAAAACCAGTATTTAAGGCTGCGTTGACGTTGATCTCAAAATGCACAATCTCATGTGACTTATCTAAATATAGTTGGCCCCAACGCAGAAAAGCATGTTGCAGAGCTACACATGAAGCTGCATTCAGATGGTTATTAAGCCAACCCATAGCCTCGATAACGCTGTTCACATCCTGATATGGGACCGTGGGACTAGTCGAAAAGTACAGGTAGGTACCCGTAACAGCAGGCACGCTCGCGTTCGTATAAACCATCAACACGGGCGTAGCCAAATAAGCAACGCCTAAAGAGAACGTTAACAGGACCATTGTTGCAGCTTTCCTATCGGAAAACCACGAGGAAAAACGCGTGTTTTTTTCACGAAACTTGCTTAGCAGTCTTCCGAACCCGTTAACCGCGTAAAAGGTGAAAGGGTAAACAAGCATGAACATCCATCTGTACCAATACTGTAAAGCAGCGAAAGGAATGATCAAGCAGCCGAAAGCGCCAACCAATAACAAGCCCGTCCATAAGTTCAAAACGCCGTTACTGAAGAAGCCTTTCACAACCAAGAAGATGTAGGGCAGAAACAAAACGGCAAAGAGAAGACCGACGCTCAAAGCCAAATTGAAGTAACTCGCATAAGAGTCGACAGAATTTTGAATATGCAGATAATTGACCAGGAATGACAAGCCGCCAACCCTAGCAGGCACAGCATCGCCGACGGCGTTAACAACGTTTGTCTCAGCTGCATAGCTAACGGGAAAGAACCTCAAACCCATGCCCACCAAGAAAACTGTCAAGGCTGGAAGAGACGCCAACCCCAACCGAATAGACCCAGAATCCAGTCGCTTCTTAACCAGCCGCCAGACCAGCAAGCCCAAAACCACCACCAGCAAAGTCACCGCGGCATACTCGTGAGCGAAAACACTTAGCAAAGCGAGCGAAGCGAAGAGCACAAAGCCACGTTTAGAGTTAACCTCCTTAACGTAAGACAAAGCAAACAACAAGATGCCCAAGCCCAGCGTGTTACGCAACAGGTCCCAGCTTATCCTCAAGGAGGCTAGCTGCAACGCAAAGAAAAGCCCAGTCAACACGCCCACGCGCAGGCTCCAACCTAACATTTTTCTTGAAAACCAGTAGACACCAGCCACATTCAAACCAAACAGTAACGGCGCAACAATCTTCAACAGCAGAAACGGGTCAGCCTGCAAGAGGCTGTAGAGCGGCACAATAAGTGCGTACAGCAGCCAAGAAGAAGTGAAAAAGCTACTCCAATTAGCCAGTACCACACCGTTTTTCATCACAACCGCATAATAAATCGTGTCGAAGCCTATGGGAAGGGGAAAAGCCAAGAGTTCAGGTATTAATCTGATAAAGAAACCGATAGAAAGGCAGGCGAGCAGCGCTTTGCGGTCTGTTAAGTTAACGCCGCTAAAAAAATGTGGGAAGTTGGGCTTAAACATGGTGGGTCTCGCCGTTAACTTCGGTTTCGATTTGCAATTTTAATTCCTCACTAAATAAGGAATTCAATCCTTTCTTCACTAGTTGGGATTTGTCAAACCGACAGTGAAGGAAACAAATTAAAAATTTTATGCAGTGTTCAGAATACGACGGTCGGCTGCTAACCCCTTTCAAGTGCAATATGCTCATGTGAAAACTTCCCATGGAAAATCTAATCATAAGTTACTCGGTTCGCTAACTAACTGGCGCTTGTTTAGCGGATGTAGAAAGGTCAAGTGAGCCGTGTTTGCTGGTTTTTGTCCAGATTCTAGGTCTGCGCAGAACAATGAGAATCATGGCGTACAACGCGATGAATGCTTGTAGGCTCCAGTAGCAGTAAACGAAAGGAAGCCAAAGGAGACTCCGGACTTTCCGTGGTTTAGAGACGTAAATTAAAGCTAACCCGCAGACGAGCATTGTGAGGCTGGTGGTTAACATGCCGAACTGCACCACAAGACGCCACATCACGTCAAGAGACCAGAACGAGGAAAACACCC
>CAZYUQ010000187.1:0-2719 GCA_964650565.1 uncultured Candidatus Bathyarchaeia archaeon
CTTTCACGCCTATGCGTTCAAGCTGGTACTTTATGTCGCGGGTTAAGTTTCTGAATGCCACGCGGAACAGGTCTGCAAGCAAGGGGCCTCCAAGCCGCAAACGCTTGTTCTTAAAGTGGTCTTTGTCGTCCTGCTGTCTGCGTCCAAGCTTCAGCTGGATAACGCGGTACGCCATTTCACCGAGGAATATGGCTTTGTCTTTGCGGTTTTTGTCGCTTCTGCCTAAGTGCGGCAAGAAGTTCTTGTCAAGTGCCGTTTCAGCTTTCTGCACGCGGTATTCTTCAACTTGTCCGTGGGCTACCCGGTTGCCAATAAATAGGATGGCATCTTTGGGCGTGTCTACGCCGAGGGCTTTCTCGAATGAGGCGCCTAGCGCGCTTTGGAGGGTTTTGTCAAGGGACACGGCTTCGGCTATGTCTTTGTCTTTTTCCAAGTTTAACGCGCGCATTATCACGACGAAGGGGATTTCAGTGGGCACTCCGGGCATGGTGACGTAGATGGAGTCGTCGGGCTTCATTTTCAGCTCTATTCTTGCTCGGAAGCCTACGGTGGTGGAGAAGATTTTGGCTTGGTAAACTGGCGATGTACCTTTGTCGTCTATGTCGACTATGACGCGGTTAGGTGCCAAGTCTTCCATTGCTACGATGACGCGTTCGGAGCCGTTTACTACGAAGTAGCCGCCTGCGTCGTCTGGGTCTTCGCCTGCAGCGATGAGTTCTTCTCTTGAGAGCTGGGATAAGAAGCATAGTTTTGATTTGAGCATTACGGGTATGTTTCCGATGTACACCAGCTCTGTGTCCTGCTCGCGCCCGTCTATGATGGGCGTCATTTCAAGCGCTATGGGCGCTGCGTACGCCAAGTTTCTAAGCCTAGCTTCCATCGGGTAAATCTCATGCTTAGTGCCGTCTACTTCGGTGACGTAGGGGCCGGTTATTCTTGATTGTGGGTCTATTACCCAGAGTTGTCCAAGTTTCACCTTGTAGGGGCTTTCAGGGACTTCAATTGGGATTTCGTTGACTTCGTCTACTACTTCTTGTAAACCGTGGTCTATGAACTCGTTGTAAGAGTCCAGGTGCTGGCGGACTAGGCCTTTCTCGTTGAAGAACGTTTTCAGTAAAAGATGGGTATCTTCTTTTGAAATTGAGTTTTCAGTCAATTTTATCATTCTCCCGCAAATTTAAATTTCGAAATGTGAGCACGGTTTTTGTAATGCGGGTTTTTCTCAAACTTTTGATTTCCTCCGATGTTGGATGAGGGATCCAACTCGAAAAAGGATTACCTGTTTTTAAGAGCACAAACACATGCTACACCGCTCACTAATAAAGTTTTTTATGTGATGCTTGCTGTTTTTGCCCATAAACAGCGGTTTGCTAAAGATTCTTAGAGTTGCTGCAAAACAACTTTGTTCTTCAAGCTGGGCTGCGCCGCAAAACTGGAAAAATAAGCATGCGTTACGTGTAAAAGCGTGAAATCGCGTGCGTTCTGGCGTTTCTAAGGGAACGAGTGGTAACTGTTGGTTTTCCGCGGAATTACACTGTTTTTCACGGTTAAGCCACGCGTTTTATGATGCTCAGTTTACTTACGGTTGGCTTAAAGTTGACTTTCTGCTTTATCAGCGGCAGCAGGCTCTCGTCTGCTTCGTAGCCGACGCTGTTTCGTCCTGCGTGCATGGCTGCGAGGGTAGTTGTGCCTGAGCCTAGGAAAGGGTCCAGCACGGTGTCACCTTTAATCGAGAACATTCGGACTAGGCGGTTTGCGAGTTCCTCTGGGAACGCGGCGGTTCGGCGTTCTATTTGGCTTTCTGTTTGGCGTGTGCCTTTCAGCGCCCAGATTTGTGAGAACCATTCGTCGCGCTGTTTTTTTGTGAAGGCGCTGTCATAGCGGCGCGGGTCATGCGGCGCAAACTTTCTAAGTTTTCCTTTTCTGAAGAGAAGTATGAACTCGCAGTCTAATGTGACGTAGGCGTTAGGCGGCAGAAAACCTGAGCCGAGGAATGCGCCTTTGCCCTTGTACGTAGGCTTGGTAGTGGGTTTCTTCCACAGCAAGTAAGGCAACGTTGTGAAGCCTATTTGTTCGCAGTGTTCAATGATTTTTGAGTGATTAGCGAACAGGCGGAACTTGCCGTTTACCGTGCGAGTAGCGTCGCCGATGTTTATGCAGGCTATGCCGCCTTCTATTAAAACGCGGTAGGCTTCGCGCCACACTTTAGCTAAGCTCGTGTGCATGCGTTGGTAGATTTGCGTCACGGTTTCTTCTCTGCAAGATGCCGCCAATTCCTGCCATAGCCCTGCTATGGTGGGGTCTGTTTTTGCGAAGGGGGTGTCCCACATTTTTATCATGGGGTAAGGCGGAGAAGTAACCATCAAATGAACGCTGGAGTCTGTTAGTTCAGTCATGTGTTGGCTGTTGCCGAGTATGATTTTGTGTTCCGTTTGCATAGCAGTTGCCTTTTACTACTTCTTGCGTGGAGCGCTTTTACTTTTTTGGTGCTGATTCTGCTGCTTTCGTATTCGAAATCCGAAACGTTCGGAATTCAGAGTTTGCTTTCATAACAGATATGCTTTGGCGCTGACAGACAAAGCGTTCAGAGTGTTCAATTTGAAGGCAAAGGTACCGGTGAAGAAAGCGCGATAGTGCTGGTAACGGTGGAGGAGCAGTCGTTTCTAGCGGCTAACATGCTTTTAATCATTGGAGGAGCCGCAGTTGGAGTAGTTGTTTA
>CAZYUQ010000188.1:0-2689 GCA_964650565.1 uncultured Candidatus Bathyarchaeia archaeon
TCCAAAGCGTCTTCGGGGCCAGAGTCGTCATCGCCCACCAACGCACTTTGTGCCTTTCCTAGCATAAAAACTTATACTGCCATAAGCTACAATGGCGTTACACAGGCAGGAAGACTAAAAGACGAATGCTAAACAAAATAAAGGTAACGCCGTTAGCCTCGGAAAGTTTCGGCGTAAGGTCAATGTGCACGTTCGTTGAGACGCCTGACGTTAAAGTGTTGTTGGATGCTGGGGTCTCGTTGTGCCCGAACCGCTTCGGCTTGTTACCGCATCCCATAGAATTCAAAACCATAATCCAGCTTAGGACACGCATTGCGGAAGCCGCAGACAAGGCTGAAGTGGTGACTATAAGCCATTACCACTTTGACCATCACACGCCCTCATTTGAGGACTGGGTGGTCAACTGGACAGAAGCAAACGAAACCGCACGGCAAATTTACCAAGCAAAAACAGTTCTAATGAAGAATCCGAAGGAGAAAATTAACGCTAGCCAGAGGCAACGGGCATGGATATTCCAGAAGACAGGCGGCAAACACGCCAGGAAGCTGGAAGCCGCAGACGGCAAAGCGTTCACGTTCGGCAAGAATACGCGGTTGAGCTTCTCAGAACCCGTTTTCCACGGACCAGAAAACTCAATGCTCGGCTGGACGATAATGGCGCTAATCGAGTGTGACGGTGAACGGTTTATGTTCGCGCCGGACGTTCAAGGTCCCATGTCCACGCACACGCTTGAACTGATAAAAGCAGCGAAACCGCAAGTAATCATGATAGGTGGACCACCATTCTACCTCAGTTTTAAAGTTGACGAGAAGCAATTGCAGGCTGGAGTGAGAAACTTGGCAGACATAGTTGAAAACGTGCCTGTAACCATAGTGGAACACCACGCGTTGAGAGACGAAAAATGGCAGCAAAAGACACGGCAAGTCTACGCCGCAGCAGTCGAAGCGGGACACACGGTGGTAACGGCGGCTGAATTCGCAGGACAAGAGAACACGTTTCTGGAGTTCAACCGCAAAAAACTTTACGCGGATTATCCGCCGTCGAAAGAATTCAAAAGGTGGATGCGTGAGGGCTCAACCGCGAAAACAACGGCTAAACCCCCAGTGTGAACCATAAATTTCTGCTTGAGGCTATTCAGCTGGTGCGTGGCGTTTATTCGGTTTGTTCCGTTGTCTTTCTGAAGCCTTTGCGTCTGAATTTCAGTTTTGCCGTCAAGATTTTTTCCGTGGCGAACAAGCGTGATGCAATGTACATGACTACTAGAGTGAACGCGGCAACGTAGATTATACCGAGTATGACAATTGTGTAATTGTTCATTATCACGGCTTTAGCCGCAATCATGGGTTGGCTGTAGGGAATTGCGAAGAACACGGCTTGAATTGGCAACGGCAACGTGTTAATGTCCAAGTACATCAATGCCATTGCCGGAATGAAAATTAACGGGTAGATGTAGCCTACAAGCGCGGTTGCGCCTCTAACATTTTCAGCAAACGCGGACATAATTACGGCTAATGCTAAGCCTGAAAGCAGGGTTATGAACAGTGATATGCCTAGGAGCAGGTAGCCGAAAGGTGAGGGCACCAGTCCGAGTTGGACTAGGTCAATGTTTGTGGTTGTTGGGACGCCTAGAGTCATGGAGCCAAGGACGTAGTTGTAGCCTATCATTACGGTTACGGCAGCTACGCCTGCGACGATTATTGTGCTGGAGAGTTTGCCCATGAGGATGGCGAAGCGGTCAACTGGCACAGTTAGGAGTGTTTCAAGGGTTTTTTCTTCTTTTTCCATGGCTACTGAAGTGGCGGCTATTTGCATAGAGTAAGTGAGCATAATCATTATTGTGACCGGCAAAGCGAAGGACTGCAGCATCATTAAGCCTGAAAGCGTGGATGGGTCTATACCAGATTGGATTTCGCCTTTAATTATCGTTGATTGCGTGGTGTGGACAAGGTCGGGTGCTATGTACCTGTTGAAGCTGTTTACGAGGACGTTGATGCCTGATGAGCCTATGTCGGAGAAGATTCCTCCGCCTTGGAAGACTCCGTAGACGTTTACTGTGGCTGTGACGTTGAGGTTGCCGTTTGTGTGCTGGGTCATGTTTGCGCTGAAGTCGGCTGGGATTTCGATGAACTGCGTGCTGTTATTCTGTGCCAGCAGGTTTTGGTCTAGGACTTGCTGCGGTGTGAGGTTGTTGACTACGGTGGTTTTCATCATGGTGTTTAGGAACGTGATGAATGTTTGAGACCAGTTTCCGTTGTCGTTGTTCACCACAAGCAAAGTGGCTTTTTGGGCTTGTTCCTGGGCTGTTTGCGCTGCGTATCCGAGTACTGCACCGAGCACGGGGAAAATCACCAGCGGAATGAGTATCATGCCTAGGAGGATTTTTGGGTCGCGGATTATTTCTTTGAGTTCTTTTACGAGGATTGTTTGGAAGCCTTTAAGCATAGCCAACCACCTTTGCGAATACTTCTTCCAGGTTTGCGCTGTTGAATTTGGTTTTGAGTTCTTGCGGTTTGCCTTCGACTACGATTTTGCCCTTGTTGATTAGTGCTACGCGGTTGCAGAGATACTCAACTTCCAGCATGTTGTGGCTGCTGAGTAGCACGGTTACGTTGTGTTCTTTTACGTAGCGCTTGATGATTTCGCGCACGTGATAAGCGTGCAAAACATCTAGTCCACTAGCAGGTTCATC
>CAZYUQ010000189.1:0-2688 GCA_964650565.1 uncultured Candidatus Bathyarchaeia archaeon
CCCGTGCTCGTAGCGTTTGTCGCAATCCTAGCTATAGGCGCGTGGATTGGCTGGACAATGGCTACTTCCCCGCCGCCGAAACCAATAGAGGAAATAACCACGGAAATCGAAGAGACAAAAACCGAAGCACCCGAAACTAGCACAGAAGAGAAAAAGCCTGAAAAGAAAAAGAAAAGCTAAAAGACCAATTCTACGTAATCCAGCAGGCAACAATCTCCTAGCCTGTTTTTTTTAAATTACCACCCTATTAATTCATTGTAAAAGCAAGTGAACACTATAAGCTGAGTTAAAATAGGTATTTAGACTATTCAATTGAGCAGGTTTCATCTGGAGAGGCGAGTTTCTTGAGGTCTTCGACTCCTTCAGCGTACCCTGACGCGATTAAGATGTCGCCTACTTGAATTCTTGGGTCAGATTTGGGGCGTAAGCATTTTCCGTCTCTTTTTATGGTGAGAACCCACATGCCTGTTTCTTCGTGCACGCGCGCCTCTTTCAAAGTCTTGTTTACAAGAGGTGAAGTCGTGGTCACGCATGCTTGAGTAACTGTTTCTTCAGCTTCCTTTATTGTGAGTTGCAATAGCGGGTGTGGTTCGATTCCCCTCAGGACAACTTCAGCCATTTCAGCTGCAGCGTCTGCGATTTTTTCTGTAGCCACGCCTAAGCGGATTAACCCTAAAACGCCAGATGCTTCTTCCTTTTTGAAGTTGCTTGTCAAAGCTAGCAATTCGAAATCTGTATGCAAATTGTCCACGTATTCTTCAAGGCGTTGTACTTCTTCAGCCAGTTCTTTGCTGTTCAACATAAGCGAAGAATAAGCCAAGTCAATCATCAGTTCAGATGTATTTTTGAGTTCGGCAAAGCGCGTGGCGATTTCTTCGAATTTCTCCTGTTTCTTGTTGGTCACTTTTAGTCCTCCAGTTTCGTAAGTCTGCCTTCGGCGAGGTCTTTGAATTCTTTAATGCCTATGGGGGCTCCTCGCGTTATCAGGATGTCTCCGCGAAAAACTTTTTCGTCATCTTCAGGGTCAATTATCCAGTCTTTGTTTCGGCGGATGGCAATTATGTCAACGCCCATCCTTGCTGCTAAGTCAAGTTCATCGATCTGTTTTCCTGCTATTACGGAGCCTTCTTTTACGGTTGCTTTCATGAGGCGTTCCTCAACTTTTTCGAAAATCTCACCGACAATCGGGTGCACGCCAATGTTATGTGTGACTATTCCAGCTATGTCAGCGGCGGCGTCTGAGATTTTATCTGTGGCGGCAGCAACCGTGGAAACGCCAATCAGTGCTTCCGCATCCTCGGCGTCCCTAGCGGCAATCATGATTTCCATGTCTAAAAGGTAAGCTAAAGTGTCGATGCGGCTCTCGAGTTCTATAACGTCTTCAGCTAGCTCTTTGTCATTGAACAAAGCGGCAGAATAGGCTAAATCAATCATAAGTTCAGAAAGATTTTTCATTTCTAGCAGAAGGTCTCGGGCGGCTATAGGTTTGTATTCTATCTTTTCGAAACGGGGCATACTTTGAGAGTCGCTCCGGGGTTAACTAATAGGCAGGAAATATTTTAATTATACCCTGCAGGGTCAGCATATCAAAAACAGAGCAATTAGTAATGCACTGGTCATTGCACTATCAGCAAAAGAGCTTTCGATGGGAATGACAAAGTTGTCTGGGTCTAGACCTTTTTTAAACGTGAGAATTGAAACGCCATAAGATAACAGGACTATTGCGGTGATAGCAATCACGTTGGCTATAAGCAGAGTAAGGATTAGGCTGAAAAACGCGGGCAAGGAAAAAATGCCGTGTATTGACAGCGCTGATATGGCTAAAATAACAAACATGATAAGCGAAGCCGTCCACGCACTGAGAATTGTTCGTGTATGGTGTCGTATAGAGGAAAAGGTAGGCTTAAGAAGTCCCAGAGCAAGTTTTGTTGTTGCGGTGGAACCAACAACAGAGCCAACATCACCTATCAGAGCCAGCAAGGCGGGGTAAACTGTGTAAATTTCTTTGCGATTTTCTATAAGAATGCTGATTCTTTTAAGAACTGTACCAGTTATGTTAGCGATTACAGCTACAAACATCATTGTAACCAGAGATTCTTTGACGGTTTTGATGAATTCTGTTTGATGCCTGTTCTTTGGGATGATGTAGAACACAAGAAGCAAATGGCTTATCGCGATTAAAGTGGTGATCCATTTGCCGGCTTGGGAGAAGCAAAACAGGTTGAGCATTGCGAAGTAACAAATCGTAATGAAAATGTCTGCAACGGTTGACATAACGGGGTACACGACTACATCTGGGTCCAAGCCTTTTTTGAATGCTGTAAATGCTACTTTTGTGGTTACGAAAGCAGTGGATAGCCCAATTGTCATAGTAGCCATAACGACTGATAGAATATCCGGGAAATCAGCGAACAATGCGCCCCCGAACAAATAACCGAAAAGTAAAGAAATGGAACTCATTGCTACGCTTGCCACCAAAGAAATGACAACTATCGCTTCAATTAGTTTGTAGAAGCTTTTCGTGTTTCCAAGAAACTTGGGGTAAATGGTGCCTAAGTGCAAAGCAGTGCCCAAACGACCACTGAGCAAACCACCAGTCACACCCTTGGTGCTAATAATCGCTGGATAAAGAGCAATTGCCCATGGAGCCAACTCGAAAACGCCTAGTTGCGAGGCAAACACAAAGCC
>CAZYUQ010000190.1:0-2650 GCA_964650565.1 uncultured Candidatus Bathyarchaeia archaeon
TTCTGCGGAAGGCTTTGCGAGTAGACCCCCTACTGGTTTCTGCAATGAGTTTCTATTAGGCTCCAAATATGATGGTGCATACGGTAGGTATGGTGTAGTATCAAATTGTGTCTTGTGCGAGATATGGGGTTTTTGGTTGGTGGACCGGGCTGGACTTGAACCGGCGACCTTTGGCTCGTAAAGCCAATGTCCTAATAGTAATTGAAGTATTTCGCTTTATTTCCTGAAGAAAGCCACGTTAGTTATCACAAGCTATATTTCAATATCAGAGCAAGGACCTATACATTGGTATATCATTAGTTTCATAAAGCCAATAAAAATATTGGTTTTGCGGGTGATATCTCCACCTTGGCGAGGGTTCAAATCCCCACCGGTCCACTTCATTCCTGCTGCTTTTCTGCTTAACGCGATAAAGCTCCTGAAGAGCGAGAAGTAAATAACTCTGCTCGCTAAAGATTACCCATAAAGCCGCCTATGTGTTGCTGTAAAAGGGAGTTGTCACCTATTAGCACTGAAACAAAAGAATACTCAAAAGCCCTGCTTGTTTTTTGCAACATCGCCATTGCCCTATGGATAGTGCTGGCTGCAGTTTCCTGCTGGCTCTTTAATCCAATTACAGGCTGGTTTTCCCTCGTCGTAGCTTTCCTGCTAATCTTCGGCGTACTGCGAAGGCTCGGCTGCAACTCATGCTACTACTGCAAAGCGTGCACGATGGGGTTCGGGAAACTAGCTGACTTGTTTTTCGGAGACGGCTACATGATAGGCGTAAGCTCAAGCGGAAAGTTGAAAGCTGTTTTTGCTTACGGCTTATTAGGCGCAGTTCCAATAGGTTTTCTGGCTGTTTCGTTAACGCAGGAGTTTGCAGCATCTAAAATCGTGGTTTTGGCGCTTCTTCTGCTGTTCCTTGTTTACAGTGGCTCTAGAAACAAGCGCCAGTGAAAACCCCGCCCCTTTCATTCACAGTGGAGCAGCATTTGAGCCAAGTTCCTGCGTTATCGTTATATGCAGCCAGTGCAAAACAGAATGAGACGATAGTTATGTCGGATATTGGAGTAACAGTCAAGAAAAGCGAGGACTTCTCAGAATGGTACACAGAAGTCATCCTAAAGTCCGGATTAGCAGATTACGCGCCCATAAAGGGCTGCATGATCATCCGCGAAGACGCCTACGCCATGTGGGAAAAAATCCAAGAAATCTTTAACAAAAAAATACGGGAAACAGGACACAGAAACGTCTATTTCCCCCTGTTCATACCTGAAGGCTTCCTGAAGAAAGAATCAGAACACTTTGAAGGATTCATCCCCGAAGTGGCGTGGATAACACAAGGCGGCGATTCACCGTTAGAAGAGAAACTCGCTGTAAGACCCACTTCGGAAACCATCATGTACGCCGCGTTCGCCAAGTGGATTAGAAGCTGGAGAGACTTGCCAGTTAAAATCAACCAGTGGTGCAACATCGTCAGATGGGAAACCAAAGCCACCAAACTCTTCCTCAGAACCCGCGAGTTCCTCTGGCAAGAAGGTCACACGGCGCATGCAACCAGCGAGGAAGCCGAAAAAGAAGTTATGGATATCCTACGCGAATACCAAGACGTAATGGAGAATCACCTAGCAATTCCAGTGCTCATCGGCGTCAAAAGCGACAGCGAAAAATTCGCTGGGGCACTGTACACCACCGCGCTGGAGGCAATGATGCCTGACGGAAAAGCGTTGCAGATGGGAACCAGCCACAACTTGGGACAGAACTTCGCGCATGTTTTCGACATAAAATACCTCGGCGAAGACGCGAAAGACCATTACGTGTGGCAAACTTCATGGGGCATCACTACAAGGCTGATAGGCGCGTTGGTAATGGTTCACGGAGACGACAGAGGCTTAGTTCTGCCGCCTAAAGTGGCCCCAGTGCAAGTGGTCATAGTGCCCATACCCTACAAGGGCGCAGATTCAAGCGCTATAGCTGCCAAAGCTAAGGAAATTGCTGCCCAGCTTAAAGCGAAAAACCTCTCCGTTGTCTTAGACGACAGGGAAGAATACACGCCAGGCTGGAAATTCAACCAGTGGGAACTGAAAGGCGTGCCAGTTAGGATAGAAATAGGACCCAGAGACCTTAAACAGCAGCAAGTAACCGTGGCAAGACGCGACACATACCAGAAAACCGCCATAAAAGAGGAAAACGCCATCAACACTGTAGAACAGCTTCTTGAAGAAATCCAAAACGACATGTACACCAAAGCAAAAAAAGCCTTAGAAGAGAACATCGCAACAGCAAACAACTACAAAACATTTGCGACGACCATCAAAGAGAAGGGCGGATTCATCAAAGCAGCATGGTGCGGTAGCGCAGACTGCGAAGCCAAAATCAAAGAGGAAACAGGCGCTACAATCAGAGTGTTACCCTTCGAGCAGGAAGAACCCGCTGGCAACTGCGTTTACTGTGGACAGAAAGCAACGAAAACAGCTTACTTCGCCAGATCCTACTAAAAGATGTTTCAGGAGAAACAGAACCTCCCTGAACACGCTCAATTTTTTAGTAACGTTTATTTCGGCAAATGCACAAATGTGGTTTCTAAGGTCTACAAATTGACGCGCGTCAAAGTCACCGCCAGAGCACTGAACGTGGAGTACGCCATACGGGACGTCATGACCTACAC
>CAZYUQ010000191.1:0-2603 GCA_964650565.1 uncultured Candidatus Bathyarchaeia archaeon
GTGTGGTCCGATGTAGTCGGCGATTAGGCTTATGTAGCGTCGCGTTAAGCGTTCTAGTTCGCCTTGGGACATGGTTTTGGGGTTGCAGTTTACTCCGCCTTTTGCTCCGCCGTAGGGTAGGCCGATTATGGCGCATTTCCATGTCATCCACATGGCTAAGGCTGTGACGTCGTCTAGTGTGAGGTTTGGGTGGTATCGGATGCCGCCTTTGAATGGTCCTAGTGCGTCCCAGTGTTGGACGCGGCAGCCGTTGAAGACGCCTATGGTGCAGTTGTCCATTTTTATGGTGACTGAGACGGTGATTGTGCGTTTGGGTTTTTCCAGTATCGCGTGTATGCCTGGGTCTAGGTTGAGTTTTTCTGCGGCTATTTTCAGTTGTTGTTGTGCTGTGGTTAACGCTGAGTGTTCTTGAGCCATAAAGTGTACCTTCTGTACGCTTGTGTATCTGTTGTAAGCTAGATTTAAGAATTGCTTTTGTAACCGCGTCTTTGGAGATTGCGCTGTGCAGGTAACTTGTGACTGAAAGAACGTATTTTTGGTTTTTCAAAAAAAGTATGAAAAAAGGGGGCTGCTTAACGCAGCTTCATGAGCACCATTTCTGCGGCTAAAACCATGGGCTCCCACGTCTCGTTCAGCGGCGGCGCGTAAGCCGTGTCTGCTTTAGCTAACTCGCGCACGGTCATCTGCTTCTGGATGGCGAACGACAAAGCGTTTATGCGCTGCGTCACTTCTTCCCCGCCTACTATCTGCGCGCCGATTATGCGCTGAGACTCTTTGTCAACGACAAGCTTGACTTTTATCGGCTTTGCCGTGGGGTAGTAGTCTGCCGCGGTTTTTGAGCTTATGGCGCCTGTGACTACTGCGATGCGTGCTCTTGCCGCCGCGTTTTCCGTTAAACCGGTTACGCCTGCTTCTGTTTCGAAGAGCCGCGTTACCGCTGACGCTATTACGCCTGGAAACTGGGCGTAGTCGCCTGCAGCGTTTATTCCTGCTACTTTTCCCTCCCTGACCGCGATGGTGCCTAGTTGCGCGCATGTCTGCTTGTGCGTGATGATGTTTGGGGCTTCGGCGCAGTCGCCTATGGCGTAAACGTCTTTCACGTCGGTTTCCATTCGCATGTTGGTTTTTATGGCTCGGGTTTCGCCTAGGGGTATGCCTGCTTCAACCGCGAGTTTCGTGTTTGCCCGCACTCCGAAGGCGCTGATGAACAAGTCTGCCTCAATTTTTTCGCCGCCTGCCATGATCGCCGTTACCTTGTCGTCGCCGAGGAATTCTTCAACGGTTTTTCCCGTGAGTATGCACATGCCTTTTTCCTGTAGCGCTTCCTGCATCATTTTCGCCATGTCCGCATCCAGCATTTGGGGCAGAATCTGCGGCAGCATCTCCACGATGGTGACTTTTAAGCCGCGTTCAATAAGCGCCACACCTGTTTCCAGCCCAATCAAGCCTGCGCCCATGATTATTGCTGATTTGGCGCCGTTTTTGACGGCTTCGTCTATTTTTTCTCCGTCTTCAATGTTGCGGAGTGACAGAATTCCCCGTTTTTCTCTGCCTTTAATCGGCGGCATAAACGCGTCCGCGCCCGTAGCTATAACCAAACTATCGTACGGTAGCGTTTCGGTGGCGCCTGTCTTGTCGACTGCGGTGACGGTTTTGTCTTTAGTGTTTATGGCTGTGACTTTGGTTTCGTTCTTCAAGTTCAGCTTTAGCATTTGGAAGTACGCTGGCGGGTAAACTATCAGGTTTTTAAAGCTGGGGATTTGTCCGCCTATTACGAAGGGTAAACCGCAACGTGAGTACCCTGCAGTTTTCTCCTGCGTTATCAGAGTGATTTCTGCCGTGCGGTCTTTTTTGCGTGCTGCTGAAGCGGCTTCTACGCCTGCAGCGTTCGCTCCAACGATTATTATGCGCCTAACCATCAAGGTTCCTTCATTTCGCCTGATTCTTGTGCCACTCAACTGCCTTGTCAAAATCCATCAAGTTAGCCAGTTCCGCTTGCAGGCTCGCTGGCTTCACAACGACCAGCCAGCCTTTCTCGTAGGGGTCTTCATTCAAAAGCTCAGGTTTGGATTGGACTTCCTCGTTTACTTCTTCCACGGTTCCGCTTATGGCGGCGACCAAGTCGGAAACAGCTTTCACCGACTCCACTGTACCGTACGGCTCGCCTTGCTTCACTTCTGTACCTGCGCTTGGCAACTCGGCGTAAACGATTTCCCTCAGCGACTTCTGCGCGTAGTCAGTTACGCCCATGCGCACTTTGTCTCCTTCAATTTTTATCCATTCAAAATCTTTTGAGTAGTAAAGGCCTTCAGGCACTTCGTATCCGTCTACTTTCACCATGCTCGTACACCTTTTAACTGCTGCGTATTCTGTTTAGCTCCGCTTAAAAATCTTAACGGCGCTATCCCCGCTTTTTAAGCTTAAAAGTGGCTATCTTTCTCTTTTGCCCGCTATCCAGTCCTCAGTCCACTGCCTCGCCTGCGGGTCAGGCACCTGCACAGGCGGGTGCTTAAACGCGTAGGAAGACATGCTCAGCAACGCGCCAGAAATTTTCCTGTCCAACGCAATTTTCGCCGCGCGAATCAAATCAATCACTACACCCG
>CAZYUQ010000192.1:0-2496 GCA_964650565.1 uncultured Candidatus Bathyarchaeia archaeon
ACGTAGAGGAAGTCAACGGTCTCCTTGTAAGATGTTGTGTTAACCATCGCTATGCCGTTCTTGGCTAGATTGAACATGGCGCCCCAAACCGCCACAGGCTGAATATGGCTAAACTTGTAGATAATCGGCAGATAACCCTCCAGAAGCACTAGTGACTTCGGATAAGCCTCCTTCAGCCTGAACAACTGCTCAAAAAGGTACCTGCGCGTAAGCGTGTACACAAAGTCGTGCACTGTTTTTCTTTCCACCGCGCACTGGTCCGACAAAATATAATCGCCTTTTTCCAAAGTTTCGGTTTTAACGTTAACGCCACGTTCCACAAGTCCCTTAACAATCTTAGCTGCGCTACTTGCTTCGCGACTGTCAACAATAATTGTGGGTTCTTCCCCATTTTTCTTTTTATCCTTCAAGTACGGCACTAGCGTTTCAGTTCCAGACATAAACTCAACTCTGATAAACTAAGCGCGGCGTTCATGTTTATTTTGCTTCCGCTTATTTTAGAGGGTACCTTTCAGCAACAAAGCCTAATGCATCATAAACAGATTCGTGCTTTCACTATCAACAGCTGTCTATGATCGCGGTTTTTTTAAAAGTCTGCTTCCTTTCTAACGCAGCTCGTTACAGTCTTAGGAGAGGTCAGAACATTGCCTATTCGTATCTTATTAGGTACAATGGCTTGTTTGCTTCTCTTCGCCTCTCTTCCAAAGGCATATTCTTCAGTGAAACAGTACCCAACACTTCGTTTAATCGTTCCGTGTTGACTCTTATCTCTACGCTGGAGTGAACATTCCCTCCTTGAGGGCTTTGTCTCAGTTTTTTGGATTGAGAATTCATCAAAACTCACCTTGCTTACGCAATCTAACAGTAAATAATAGGTTGAGCGGAATAATAAACGTTGCGTGCAACGCAAAATGCTAAAGCTTAAACAAAAAAATGGGAGAGTTTAAGGTCCCTTTTTCGTGATTTCTTTTATGACACCAGCAGCTACAGTTGTGCCCATGTCTCTGATAGCGAAGCGACCGAGCTCTGGAAATTCTTGGTAAGTCTCCACAGCTATTGGATGCAAAGGCTCCATTTTCACCCAAGCAGCGTCGCCTGTCTTGAGGAAGCTCGGGTTCTCCTCGGTTACTTGTCCTGTGCGCGGGTCGATTTTCTTCAGCAGCTCGGTGAACCTGCACGCGATTTGTCCTGTGTGATAGTGAAGTACTGGTGTGTATCCAGCGGCGATAGCGGTTGGATGGTAAATCACGATTATTTGCCCGATGAATTCTTTAGCTACTGTTGGTGGGTTGTCTACTGGTCCTGCTACGTCTCCGCGGTGGACATCTGTTTTGGATATGCCTCTCACGTTCATTCCGATGTTGTCGCCTGGCTCTGCCATTGGGATTCTGGAGTGGTGCATTTCGAGGGATTTCACTTCTGCAACTTTGTTGGATGGCATGAAAATTATTTTGGCGCCTTCTTTCAGAACACCTGTTTCGACTCTGCCAACTGGAACGGTGCCGATGCCTGTGATGCTGTAAATGTCTTGGACTGGAACGCGTAATGGCTTGTTGGTTGGCTTAGCTGGCACTTCTAGAAGGTCTAACGCTTCCATTATAGTTGGTCCAGTGTACCAGGTCATTTTTTCGCTTTTTGTAAGCAAGTTGTCGCCTGTCCATCCTGAAACTGGTACAAAGTTGACTTTGTCAACCTTGAATCCTACCATTTTGAGCATTCTGGAAACTTCGTTTTTGATTTCTTCGTATCTTTCTTGGTTCCAGTTAACTGATGCATCATCCATCTTGTTAACTGCAACGATTACCTGTCGGACTCCTAACGTGAAGGCTAGAAATGCGTGCTCGCGTGTTTGTCCGCCTGGACCGATGCCTGCTTCGAACTCGCCTTTTTTGGCTGAGACGAAAAGCACGGCGGCGTCGGCTTGGCTTGCGCCTGTGATCATGTTTTTGACGAAGTCTCTGTGTCCTGGCGCGTCTATGACTGTGAATAAGTACTTGTTTGTTTCAAATTTCAAGAATCGAAGGTCGATGGTTACGCCTCTTTCTCGTTCTTCCTTGAGGTTGTCGAGCACCCAAGCGTACTTGAATGTGCCTTTGCCCATTTTGTCCGCTTCGTCCTGGTAGGCTTTGATTGTTCTTTCGTCGATTGCTCCTGCTACATATAGTAAGTGTCCTGTAGTGGTGGATTTTCCGTGGTCAACGTGCCCCATGATTACGAGGTTTAAGTGGGGTTTCGCGCTTTTGCTCATCTTTTATTCCTTCCTATAGTTTTTCCTTAAATTATAGTGCGTTAACACAACTGTCCTTCCAATTATTTTAACTTTATCATAGCAGTTCAGCGTTTATTACACGTATAAAGAAGGTTATTCGGCGCATTTTTTTAAACACATGGTTAGGTGTGGATTAGAAATTGTATTAAACCTGTTTTGGTGAAGTATTAGACTGAAGCTGTATGCCGACGAATTTGCCTCCTGAAGCTATGGATAAGTGGGAAGAG
>CAZYUQ010000193.1:0-2448 GCA_964650565.1 uncultured Candidatus Bathyarchaeia archaeon
GAACCAGGAGGTAGAGCGCGTCGCAGCAAACATCTACTACCAAGCAGACAAGCACATCAACCTCATCGACGTCTATGACTGGCACTTCATACCCGCCGCGGTTACCCTGAAAAACGCGCTCAACATACCGTTTGTTTACTCGGTGGAGAGCTTAGAGGATCAGCGTTCGCCGAACTCGAACACGCCCTACAACATGTCCATCAAGAGCATCGAGTGGCTGGGCTTCTACGAAGCCAAAAAAGTAAGCGTCAAGTCAAAATGGATGCGGGACGAGGTCGCTAGGATATACAATGTTCCGAACGACAAGATAGAGGTGATTTCAGTCGGCACGAGTTCTTGGGTAAGAGATGTTTTGAAGCTTTACAAAACTGTGACGGGAGGTTTAAGCAGTAAATGACAAGCAAGTTAAGCGTTATGATGTTCAGTTGGGAGTTCCCGCCGAGAGTCATAGGAGGCATATCGCCTCACGTGTTCTTCCTATCCAAAAGCCTGGCGAAAAATGGCGTAAAAGTTTACGTGGTAACATGTGATTTTCCTGGCGCGCCTGCGCATGAAGTCATTGACGGCGTGGATGTTTACCGGATAGATTCATACAAAAACCCTGCGCCAGATTTTGCCACATGGGTTTACTTGATGAACCTGAACATGCAGAGGGAAGCCGCTGCTATCGCAAACAAATTGGCGGACAAAATTGATGTTTTCCATGCTCATGACTGGCTTGTTGCAACAGCAGGCATAGGGTTAAAGCATGTTTTTCGAAAACCGCTCTTGGTTACCATGCACTCCACCGAGATGGGTCGGAGAGATGGGCTCCACACGGACGCTGAAAAAATGATTCATGAAACTGAGGCGTGGCTTACGTATGAAGCGTGGAAAGTCATTTGTTGCAGCGATTACATGGTTTCGCATGTCAGGTGGGCTTTTGGGCTTCCTGAAGACAAGTTGGTGATGGTTCCTAACGGGGTGAATACTTATGTTTACGAGGGCATCGAGAAGGAAGATTTGAAGCCATTCCGAGCCAAGTTTGCGTTGCCTGAAGAAAAAATTGTGCTTTATGTTGGAAGACTAGTTTATGAAAAAGGTATTCATGTGTTAATCAACGCTGTGCCTAAAGTTTTGGAGAAAGTCAACGCCAAATTCATAATCGTGGGCAGCGGTTACATGAAAGAACAACTCTTAAACATAGTTAGAAGCATGAGGCTGGAGCATAAAGTGCTTTTCTTGGGGTTCGTAGACGACGAGACTTTGCTTAGACTGCAGAAGTGCGCTGATGTCTCTGTGGTGCCGTCGCTGTTTGAACCGTTTGGGATAGTTGCTTTGGAGGCGATGGCAGCGAAAAGCCCAGTTGCAGTATCCGACACAGGCGGCTTGTCGGAGATTGTGGATCACGATTTAACAGGAGTTAAAGCTTACCCGAATAACCCTGACTCTCTGGCATGGGGCATAACCAAGATTCTGCTGGATGAAAACTACAGGAACTACATCAGAGAAAACGCGTACAAGAAAGTGCAAGAGAAATACGACTGGGAGAAAATTGCGCAGCAGACAAAGCAGATATACGAAGCAGTTTTGGGCGAGTACTCAAAAAGCTTCTGGGCATAAGCGCTCAGAGAACTAGTACTCTCGAAGACTATAGCCCCCTTATATAAAGGCTGAAGCAAGGTGGAACAGCGTTAATTATCGTAATTAGGCGTTTTCATTTTCCGATGACTTTAACGTTTTCAACAAGAATCCAAGGCGAAATCAACTGACCAATTTTCCGTTCATTATTGGCTATTACACTCACGTTTTTCAGCACCTCAAAGATGTTGCCCGCTAACATCACTCCTCGGCTACAGTGCGCTATTTCGCCTTTTCTGATTTTCCATGCTGGTGTGGCGACGACCGAGAACTCGCCGCTGACAGGGTTGCTGCTATGGGCACCTTGCAAATAGTAGATTATCAAGCCATCATCCACTTCGCTCAAAAGCTGATCTGCCGTTTTGCTTCCCGCCAGTATGTGAAAGTTTGTAGCTTCTATGTTGGGCGTTGACAGGTATCCGGCTCTTGAAGCGTTTCCCGTGCTCTCTCTGCCTTCCTTTTTCGCCGCGTAGTTGTCGTATAAGAAGTTGCGTAGCACACCTTTCTCTACAAGCGTTGTTTTTTGCTGAGGGCTCCCTTCGCCGTCAAACGTCCATGTGCGAAGTCCACCCTGAAAGAGACCATCATCGCAGATTGTGACGGTTTCTGACGCAACTTTTTCGCCGATCTTGCCTTGGAAGGGCGACTGGTTTCTCTGAACATTGTCGGCTTTCACCGCGTTAATCAACGTGTAATAGAGTAGCTCCTGCAGGGCAAACTGGGTTAGTATCAGTTTGGTGGTTTTTGTTTCGATTCGTTTAGTTTTTAAGGCGGAAACTGCAAGGCGAGCTGTTTCTTTTCCAACCCAGTCGGGATTAACATTGTAGC
>CAZYUQ010000194.1:0-2444 GCA_964650565.1 uncultured Candidatus Bathyarchaeia archaeon
CGCTACCCTCATACACAAGCTTAAATTCCTTATTGTCCATTCCAAACGCTCTAGGATTTTTCCTTGAAGTCAAAACAACCTCGTCCACCCCAGCCAAAACAGCGGTCGTCAAAGCGTCTAAGCCGCCGATAGCGCCCGAAGGCACATGCACTTTGCTCATGTCCACATCCAAATCCAAAAGCGCGCCAGTGCTCATCACGATTAAATCAATGCCCTCCGCTACGATTTGAGGCACATAATCTTTAGCTGCCTGCTGCGAAGCCGCCTCTATAATCACCAGCGGTTTTCGCTGCAGCAACTCCTCGAAGCTTGCCGCAACCGTTACAGGAAACCGTAAAGACTTCTTCAATTTCGCAGATTTCGCTGCGTCAATATCATACACTATTAGCTCATCGCACGCTACGAGTTTGTGCGCGATTGCTTCAGCGAGAACTGTGCCGATGGCACCAGCCCCAATCAAACCGACAGTTTTCATTTCTTCAATGGCTCTCCGTACTTGAAAACAGGAATCACTCCGGGAAAACGCTCAACTTCTTTGCCTTCACCTGCTTCAGCTAAAATCTTGAAGTTGGCAAGGTCAACTTTGAGTGTTCCAGCAATATCGCCTTTGCTTGCAGCTATTATGTCAGCGTTAGCTTGGCTTCCAGCATAAACCGTTAGCTCTTCAAGAGGCATGTTCAAGGGTTGATGGTCTTCCGCCTTTCGCCTGCGCATATCGGTAATAAACGCGATGCTTTTGTCTCCGCAGCTCTCCTGCTCTGCATCCACCAAATCCTGATTGAACACTGGCCAAGGTGACACATGCAAGCTCGCGTAGCCTTTGCTGTCAGCATACAGCGTCTGGTAGATGTCCTCAGTCAAGTGCGGCGTAACAGGCGCCAAAAGCTGCAGAATGCGGTAAAGCACATCGTAGAGCGTCTGTTGTGCAGCAAGCCTGGCGTCGTCGCCGTGCACTTCTGGCCTGTAAAGCCTGTCCTTCACCGCCTCCACGTAAGCGTCACAGAACACGTGCCAAGTGAAATTGCGGATTTCCTCCACAGCAATGTTGAACTGGCACTTTTCAAACGCGTCTGTTACTTTCTGGGTGAGGTTTTCAGCTTTGCTGATTATCCACTTGTCCAAGGGCTGAAGCTCCACGTTCTTTGCTTTTTCAGGCTGGTAGTCTGCTAAGAGTTTGCTTGTGAAGCCTGAAACATTCCACAACTTAACCAAAAAACGCCGACCATACTCCACGTCAGGAGCGCGGAAAGGAATATCGGAACCCGTGGCTCCGCCTCCAGCAGCCCACTGACGAGCAGCATCAGCACCGTTCCTGTTCAGGACGTCAGGCGCCGCAACATAGTTCTTGAGCGACTTACTCATTTTCCTGCCGTCTGCGCCAAGAACCATGCCGTTGATTAGGCAACTCTTGTAAGGCGTTTCATCGAAAAGGGCTAAGTGTCTGACCATCAGGTAATACGCCCAGGTGCGGATGATGTCTATGCCTGACGGGTGCATGTCAGCGGGGAAGCGTTTGCGCCAGTCTTCGCGGTCTGGCCATCCAGCGTGCACCGCGCAGGTGATTGAGGAGTCCATCCACGTGTCGAAAACGTCGCTTTCGCCAGTGAACTCTGTGGCGCCGCATTTGGGGCACTTATCTATACGCGGTTTCTCCATTTTGGGGTCGATTGGCACCCATTCAGGCTCTGCCAGAATCAGCTCGCCGCAGTTCTTGCAGTACCACACAGGAATCGGCGTGGCAAAAAGCCGTTGTCGGCTGATTACCCAATCCCAATCTAGCGATTTTGCCCAGTCGATGAGCCGCGCTTTCATGTAGTCAGGGTACCAAACTACTTCGTTGGCGGTTTTTTCCACGCTGTCGGTTAGCATGCGGGTTTTCATGAACCACTGCTTCCGCTCAAGAATCTCCACATGAGCTTTGCAGCGGTCGCATCTGCCTACTTCTTGCGGTAGCTTCTCGGTTTTCTCCAGTAAACCCGCTTTATCGAGGTCGTTGACTATAGCTGCGCGGGCTTGGTTTATGGTTAAGCCTGAGTATTTGCCGCCGTTTTCAGTTATTCTGCCGTTTTCGGTGAGAAGCAGGATTACAGGAAGCTGGTGCTTCATCACCGTTTTCACGTCTTCCTTGTCGCCGTACGTGCAAATCTGCACTACGCCTGTGCCGAAGGCAGGGTCAACGGTTTCTTCGCCGATTATGGGCACCGTTCGGTTGACTATGGGCACGACGATTTTTTTGCCGATGTACTTGTTGAAGCGTTCATCTTGCGGGTTCACTTCAACCGCTACGCAAGCGGGGATAAACTCGGGACGCGAAGTCGCAATCAACAGGTATTCTTTGCTGCCCTCCAGTGGATAACGAATATAGAGCAGTGTCCCCTCGAGTATCTCATAATCCACTTCCGCGTCTGCGATGGCGGTTTCGAAGCGGGGGCACCAGTACACCG
>CAZYUQ010000195.1:0-2382 GCA_964650565.1 uncultured Candidatus Bathyarchaeia archaeon
TTGCAACAAAGGACGGAAGATATTATTTAATTAGCAAAAACGAAAAGCAACAATAACTTGAGAAAATTCTGCAGCGCTGGGTTCACGGTGAGAAGTGAGCGTTGAGCTAAGCTAAATATATTCGGCTAATCACTAAGATTTGCAGGTACAATTGATGAAAGTGCTGCTCATAAATCCGCCACAGATTTTTTACCCCGGCTCAGACGCTCCAGCAGGCAACCTTCCTTTAGGCTTAATGTACATAGCCGCAGTGCTTGACAAAGCAGGATACAAAGTAGAGATTTTAGACGCATTCATGACAGACGCAGTCTTCCGTAAAGTTAACGACACCTCAGAAGTGGGTATGCCTTACGCCAAGATAAGGGAGGAGATACAGAGGCGAAAACCTGACATCGTGGGCATAGCAAATCCTTTCACCTGCCAAACTGACAACGCAGTTAAAGTCGCAAACCTCGTTAAAGAGGTAAACCCAGCTATCGTAACGGTTGTAGGTGGACCACATGTTAGCGTGGTGCCTGTGGACTTTTTGGAAGAAGCAAAAAGCGTGGATATTGCGGTGGTTGGCGAAGGAGAATACACTATGCTGGACATAGCCCGCGTTTTTGAGGAGCACAAGAACATGAGTGAGGTGCAGGGAATCGCCTACCGCAAAAACAACAAGGTAGTGCTGAATCCGCCGAGACCTTTCATCCGAAACTTGGATGAGCTTCCGTATCCTGCTTACCATTTGGTGGACATGGAGCAGTATCTTGACCCGAAGAGCATAGAATATAGGAGTTTCAAGAACAGGGCAATCTCGATGGTAACCAGCAGGGGCTGCCCGTTTAACTGCTGCTTCTGCTCAGTTCACCTGCACATGGGCAAGGTTTTCAGGGCGCACTCCGCAGAGTACGTGATAAACCACATCGAACACGTGGTAAAAAAATATCGGGTTAAAACCATATTCTTCGAGGATGACAATCTTACGTTTGACCTTAAACGGTTCGAAGCAATCTGCGACGGCATAATCGCTAAGGGCATCAAAGTCGCTTGGGAAACCCCGAATGGGATAAGGGCAGACCGCTTGACGCTGAATCTTCTGAAGAAAATGAAGAAGTCAGGGTGCAAAAGCGTCTTCTTCGGCATCGAGTCAGGCGACCAGCATGTTTTAGACAACATCATCGGCAAAAGCCTCAACTTAAAAGACGTAGTCAAAGTTGCCAAAATGTGCAAGGACATAGGACTGAAAACAGGCGCATTCTACATCATCGGGTTTCCAGGCGAAAAAAAAGAAAACATGCTACGGACTGTGGAGCTGGCACTTAGGCTTAAGAGGGATTATGACGTGGGGATGCACCTGTTTTTTGCAACGCCGTCATACGGCACGAGGCTTTACGAGGAATGCAAACAGAAAGGCTACATCAAAAAAGATTTGACGCCGCGCGCCTTCGCCGAAGTGCGGCAAAGCCGAGGTCTGCCCCTGATAGAAACGGAAGATTTCCTGTCGAGCGAGGTTAAGGAAATCGCCGTGATGGCAAACAGAGAATACAAGAAACTATCCTTGATTAATCACGTTAAGAACCCCGTGTACGTGCTTAAAACAGCGCTGAACCACCCGAAAATCATTGTGAAGTACATCAAGAGCTTAAAGGCTGCGTGAAGGTTAATCTTTTTCTTTCCTTCAGGTAGGTTACTGCGGCAACAGCGACTGCTAACAGCAGTGTCAAGCCGACGAAAAGCGATAACTGCTCAAAATCGTCCACCACACTTTCATCGCCAGCAGGTGAGGGCGCAGGCTGATTGAGAGTTTCAGCTTTCAAATTCTTGAAAACTAGAACTGCATCCTCGTCATACGTCACCAGAACCCCAGATGCACCAGCGCCCAAGGCATCGCCAGCGGCGGTAATGTTTTGCAAGAGAGAACCAGTCGCATTATATAACTCGGCACTCGTTTCGCTCCCAAATATTCTCGCCGCGACCTTGTACCACGCGTTTTCTGTTGTGCTAGTGGATGCATTCATGAACGTTGTATTGTTGCCGTCAAGTTGATTTATTAACCGCGTTTCATCATCACCACGCAGCACTTTAACGCTCGCGGTGTAGTTGCTTTCGCCGTTATTTTGCAGAATAAAACCAAACCAATCGGTTGTTGATTGCTCGATCTGTATTGCCGTGTATCCCCCGCTTCTCAGCAATCTTACGCGTTGTGCGTAATCGACTGTTGTGACTGTATGCTCATCCTCCAGCGTTTCTGCGCCCTGCCCTGTACTCAACACGATGAATTCGCCGCTCAGCAACACGCCTGTCCCCGTCAAATTGCTTTGCAAAAGTTCCTTACTGCGCTGAGGCACGGAAAGCCCATAGAGCGGAGCAGCGTTTGCACGCGCAAGCGCGTCATTAGGT
>CAZYUQ010000196.1:0-2357 GCA_964650565.1 uncultured Candidatus Bathyarchaeia archaeon
CGATAGCTCAGCCAGGTAGAGCGGCTGCCTCGTAAGCAGCAGGCCGCGGGATCAAGGCCCGCTCGAGGCTCCTCCAACCACGCGTTATCCTAGCAGTTTAGTTTTGCCTTCTTCGGTTCATGCGGAAGACTTGGTTGCGATTTTGTATCTGCGCGCGTTGGTTTCGATAAACTCGTTTTCGAAAAGTTTCTTAAGAGACTTGAAGACTTTTTTGGATGTTTCGCCTGTTTTTTCAGCTATTTCTTGAAGAGTTAATTCTCCGCTTTCTTTCAGTGCGGCCATTACCTGTTCGTCTGTTTTGTTCAGTTTCACCATTTCTGTTCAGCAGCCTCCTGTTAGCCGTGAGTTATTGCTTTTCAGGCTTTTTCAATTTTGTGGTAATCCACCAAGAAAACCAATCTCTGTCTCTACCAGAAGGGATGAAACCTTTCAGTGAAGCGCACGTTTAACGTTTCAGGTTGGAAAATGCTTAATTAAGGGCTGTGCCTTTTTCTGTGCAGACGGAAGGAACACAAGTGAGTGACGAAATATCAAAATTACCCCCTCAAGTCCAAGAACGCTTCCTAAGGCTCCAGCAGTTGCAGCAGACACTGCAGTCAGTCTTAGCGCAGAAACAGCAAGTGGACATGGAGCAAACCGAAGTCGAACAAACCTTAACTGAGTTACAGAAAACAGCTGATGACGCTGTGATTTACAAGGGAATCGGCTCGCTCTTGGTGAAAGCGGAAAAAGCCAAGGTAACCGAGGAACTGGTTGAACGGAAGGAACTTTTAACCACGCGCAACACAGTTTTAGCGAAGCAAGAAGAGCGGATACGCAGCCAAGTGAAAGAAGTTCAAACAAAACTTCAAGAAGAGCTCAACCAAGTTTCACAGTCCTCGCAGTAAACGCAGGCAAGGTGAAACTCGTGGAAGAGCTGGGCTTACCCGAGTTAACCGCCGAGCAAATCGAAGCGTTGTGCTTAACCGCGGAGAACGCTGCTAGAAAATACATTCTCGACAAAGTTCCACAGAAAACGGTGGAGAGATTGAACGTGAGCGCGGAGGCTAACGGAACAAAACCCGTAAACTTAACAGTTGAAATAGACCTTGCGCTGTCCCCGCAAACAAGAAACGTGGACTTGGACAAGCTTGTAGCTGACGCAGTTAGAGAAGCCTTGAAGGTTAGCGAAAACTATTTGAGAAAACTAAAATGACAGCCACAGAAATCCTCAAAATAATAGACGAAACTCAGGCAAACTTTGCAGTTTTGCTATGCCACCATAACGCAGACCCTGACGCGTTATGCTCAGCCTACGGGTTTCAGTGCTTGCTGAAGAAGCTTAGACCAAACATTGTCACGGAAATCGGAACTGGACAGGGCATAAGCAGGCTTTCCAAGCACCTTCTTAACTACCTGCCTATAAGTGTGAACATGCGCCCGAACGTGGAAAACGCTCAGGTCATAATCTTGCTGGACACCAACACAATCCAGCAACTGGGCAAACTGGCTGAGAAAGTAGCAAACACTAAGGCACCGATAATAGTGATTGACCACCACGCGGCACACCCAGAAACCGAGCACATAGCCAAGCTCTGCGTAACCAACGAGGAAGCCGCCTCCACCTGCGAGATAGTCTACAACTTCTTCAAGCAACTTGACGTGAAACCTGACTTGGATGTGGCTAAAGCGTTGTTTCTGGGCATAGCCTTTGACACCCGCCATTTTGTTTTAGCTAACTCTTCAACATTCACCACCATCTCGGAACTTGGCGACTCAGGCGTAAACGCCCAAGAAGTAGTATCCCTGCTGTCTTTGCCCATGGACTTTTCTGAGCGAGTGGCAAGAATTAAAGCGTGCCGAAGAGCCAACTTGCTGAAAATCGGAGAATGGATAATCGCTTTGTCGCATGTCAGCGCGTATCAAGCTTCTGCGGCAAGAGCGCTAATTGATTTAGGTGCGCACATGGCGGCTGTGGCGGGGCAAAGAAACGACAGCATAGAAATCAGCCTACGGTGCACTCGCGAGTTTAACCAGCAAACGGGCATACACTTGGGAAAAGACATTGCTAAGCCGTTAGGTGAGCTTTTGCAGGGAATGGGCGGTGGACACGCTACTGCTGCAGGAGTGAACGGCGCAGGAGACGTGGATACGGGGCTTAAGCGTTGTTTGCGGCTGATAAAGCAAGAGTTGGCTAAACATAAATGAGTAGTTACTCTTAAATGGGAAAACAGCGCGCTTAGCATAGGCAGGCACAACAAACATGGCGGTAATAGAAACAAAAAACCTCACTTACACCTATCCAAACGCGGCGAAACCGTCAATCAGCGACGTTTCCATAAAAGTGGAAAAAGGCGAATTCGTCCTGATCACGGGAC
>CAZYUQ010000197.1:0-2328 GCA_964650565.1 uncultured Candidatus Bathyarchaeia archaeon
TTTTATGTCCAGATTTGCGATCATGCTTTCAACTTCCGAAAATACCTTTCTTTCTTGTTCCACTCTTTTCTGATAGACATCATTAAGAGTACTTAACGCTTCGTCAGGCAGATGGACTACAGCGTCCTTAGATATTACGATCATGTCGGTCTGTTCACCCACACCTTGAGCTTGTTCACTTCTCTTCTTAGCCTCAAAAGCAAGTGCTAGCCCTCGCCGTAATGGCGTATTCTTCACTTCATATTTATTCACGATAAACGTTGAGATTGCGTGTATATCCCCTGACCCGATAGCGTGGTAGCCAATAGCATCAAAATTGTTCTTTACAGAGGGGTTTTCTATCCTATAGATGTGAGAACCTAACGTATCCACGCCAGCTAGCAAAATCCAAAGATTATAGTTGTATTCCTGCATTCTTTGAGCGATAAGCGCAACTAGGCTTGTCTGGATAGCTTGATTCATTTGGAAGAAACTCTGAAGGTTCAGCCCATACACGCTTAGAATTTCCTCATGCAACTTTGCATTCCTGACTTGTTCATATTCGTTTCTCGTCATCTCCGCAATTGATCCTATGTCGCTTACACCTCGTTGCATAACTTGAGCCATAACACTACGGAAAATTGGCGTGTAGGCAATAGCAGACCCCGCAGTCGCCGCCACACAATTTTTTGCTATTTGAGGAGCTTTTTCATAGTCAGCCTCATATTCAATACTGGGTAACATTAGGGTTAACATTTTGTCGGTTGCAATAACGACGTATTTATTTTCGCACATAACTGCTATACAGATGGTCATTTTATCTCTGACCTCGTTTTTTCGGGTTTGAGAAATAGAGCATCCCCCTCAATATTAGGAATCAATTCTATCCCCGTGTTCCAACCTAACGTATGGATAATCCCTTCTGGGATAACAATTGTGTGCTTGTAGTGTTGTATTTCTTTCCCAGATTCAGATTTGTATGTATATGCCTTATGCTTTTGAAGCTTAACCATATTCTATCTCCATTATGAATTAGGTATGGAGCCCTAATAAACATTATGGAACCATACTCTAGAACTTGGCGTGACCCGATAGTTAACATGGAGAGTTATGACCCTAAGACCTAACAGAACCTATCAACCGAAAAGTAACAGTTTCACGGAATCAGCGAATCAACCGAAGAGGTAACAGAACCTGATGGAAGAGTTACTGTTGTACCAGTGCACTCTGGGGAGAAAGTTGGAAGAGGATTGCTCCTAAAGATAATCAAAGATGCGAAGCTGACGAGAGAAGAGTTTCTAAGGCTGCTTAAAGAAGTTTGAGCATCGAAAATTTGATTTCCAATTTGCGTTGCGCGATTGTTGATTCTGGTGGTGTTGCTTGGGAAGCCTTTGGCTACGAGCCTAAGGTGACCTTGGGAGGGGTTGCTGCAAGTTGAAGAGCATGAGTTTTCGTTTGCGTTTAAGCGTTGACGGCTTGTTTGCTCGGTTTGCTGGGTTTTCTGTGGCGAAGGCTTTGGGCGTGGTGTTCTTCGCTGGCTTCCTTGTTCGTTTGGTGCCTGAGCTATTGGCTGGGGCTGCGCCTATTGGTTTTGACACGGTTTATTACGCTGCGGTGATGAAGAGCGGCGTGGTGTGGGCTCACTGGAGTTCCTTCTTCACTTCCACTTGGCTGCTGGATGCGTTTACGGTGCCGCTGTACAGTGTTTCGATGGTTGATCCGTTTCTGTTGTTGAAGGTTGTGGCGCCAGCGCTTTACGGTTTGAACGTGGCTGGCGTTTACTGGGTCGGCAAGAAAATGCTGGGTTGGGACGTGAAACTGTGCTTGGCGGCTGCTGGGTTCTTTGCGTTTCAGATGGCGGCTCTCATGATTTCGTGGGACTTGTTACGTAACGCGTTGGGTATGGGTCTGCTCCTGTTTGCTTTGCCCTTCGTAGGTAAGATTGGTTCTAAACGGGATTTTGCCGTGTTCGCTTTGCTTTCTTTGCTCGCTGTTTTCGCTCATGAGTACGCTGGCATCGCGTTGGTGGCGATTGTTTTGGGCGTGGTTGGTTGGCGTTTTATACGCAGAAGGTTTGGCAGAGCTGAGGGGTTGACGGTGCTGGCGTTTGTGCCTGCGCTGGCGGTTTTTTCGGTTGGGATGTTTCTGCGGTTTTTCCCCATAAAATACGCCGCTTCAACGACTGCTTTCAGCACTGGCGAGGCGTCTGTTGGGCGTTCCATGTTTTTCGCCGATTACTTGGCTACCAACGAAAGTGTTTTTCGATATGGTGCTTACACGAATCTGTTGGTTGACGTAACTCTGCTTTTCGCTTTCTTGTACGTGTCTTCCCTGTTCTTGGTGTGGAAG
>CAZYUQ010000198.1:0-2184 GCA_964650565.1 uncultured Candidatus Bathyarchaeia archaeon
CGGCAACGTTCACACGGTTATAAACCGCCTGCACGGCTTGGAAGGCTTCAAGGCTATAAGCCACCGAGAACACGTAGCAATGCTTCAGATCAGTCACCCCGTGTTTATTGATTCGCCAGGCGGCGTAGCCCGCATATCCACTGCTCTAAGCCGTGAAGGCATAAACATAATTGAGGTTACAACCAGCAAGGCGACCATTAACGTTTTTATTGAGGAAAACCAACTCAGAAAGGCAAAGGAAGCGATAAAAAATGTCTTCGAAACGTAAAGTAGCCATACTCGGCGCTACAGGCGCAGTTGGACAACGATTCATCCAGCTGCTGCAGGGGCACCCGTGGTTCAGCATCGAAGTGCTCGCAGCTTCAGAAAGATCCGCGGGCAAAAAATACAAAGACGCCTGTAACTGGCTCATCGACGCAAACCTGCCCTCTGAAGTAGCAGACATGCCCGTCGTAAACTGCGACGTCAAATCCGTAGCTAAAGCAGGCAAAGTGGACTTGGTCTTCTCAGCCCTACCAGGCGACTTGGCGGGTCCTGTGGAAGCGGAGTTCGCTGCCGTTTACCCAGTATTCAGCAAGGCAAGCGCGCACAGGATGGACAAGGACGTGCCGCTGCTCATACCCGAAGTGAACCCTGAGCACATAGCGATGATTCCGCTTCAGAAGAAGGCGAGAGGCTGGAAGGGCTTCCTCACCACAGACCCTAACTGCAGCACGATTCAGTTAGCGATTACGCTGAAGCCGCTCATGCAGTTCGGGCTCAAGCAGGTTGTCGTTTCAACCATGCAAGCGTTAAGCGGCGCTGGATACCCCGGCGTAGCTTCACTGGACATCATAGACAACGTTGTTCCGTTCATTTCCAGCGAAGAGGAAAAACTGGAAGAAGAAAACCAGAAAATACTGGGAACATTCGACGGAAAACAAGTGCAAAGCGCCAAGCTTGTCTTCAGCGCAAGCTGCAACAGAGTCAACGTTAAAGACGGCCACTTAGAATCTGTCTTCGTCAAGTTAGACGGCAACCCTACAGTAGCTGAGGTTGAGGACGCATTCAGAAACTTCAAAGGCGAACCGCAAAGGCTTAAGCTACCCTCAGCGCCAGAAAACCCCATAATCGTGCGGAAGGAAAAGAACAGACCACAACCACGATACGACCGCGACGCAGGCAAAGGCATGAGCGTAGTGGTTGGCAGGCTCCGCAAAGACCCCATAATGACCATGAAGTACATGTGCTTGGGACACAATACCATCAGAGGCGCAGCAGGCGCAGGAATTCTCAGCGCGGAACTTTACATAGCAAAAGGCTTGGTTTAAGGCAGCACGCACGCGTGTGTGCCTTAGGATGTTCATGATAATGGTGAAAACAAGTGCAAACACTCCAAGAACCTTTAGAAAACCGAAACGGTGAACTCTACATTGACGGAGTCTCCGCGGTAGAGCTAGCTGCGCGGTTCGACACGCCACTCTACGTTATCAGCGAAAAGCGTATCAGAGACAACTACAACCGCCTCCGCAACGCTTTAACCCGCAATTACCCGCAAACTCGCATTTACTACGCTGCAAAAGCAAACTCGAACTTGTCTGTGCTGGAAATTTTGGGCTCAGAAGGCGCGTACATAGACGCGGTCAGCCCAGGCGAAGTATCCTTAGCCTTAAAAGTTGGGTTTCCCTCTGAGCGCATCATGTTCACGGGAACCAGCGTCAGAAGCGACGAACTGCAATTCCTCACAGACTCCAACATAACCATAAACGTGGATTCACTGTCACAGCTAAACAGGCTACTCCGCATCGCAGTGCCTAATTTTCTCTCCGTGCGAGTTAACCCTGAGGTAGGCGCGGGACACCACAGCCACGTAATCACCGCAGGCAAAAACTCCAAATTCGGCGTGTGGGAAGAAAACGCGATAGAAGCCTACGCAGCAGCGAAAAACGCGGGTGTTGAACGCTTCGGCATACACATGCATGTGGGCTCAGGCGTGCTTGACGTGGAGCCTTTCGTTTTGGCACTTGAAAAACTCCTAAGCATAGCCAAGCGCGTTCGCGAACAAGTTGGAGTGGAATTCGAGTTTATCGACGTGGGCGGAGGGCTTGGCGTGCCGTACAAGCCAGAAGACAACGCGTTAGACCTCACGCAGTTCTTTGACACTGTACTTACATTGTTCAAACACAGAATCAATGAGTACAGGCT
>CAZYUQ010000199.1:0-2139 GCA_964650565.1 uncultured Candidatus Bathyarchaeia archaeon
CGGGCTGGAGAAGGCACCTATCTCTTCAGCGTTAAAACATGAAGGTGGTACGGTGATAAGCCGTGAATGAAAAAGAAGTAATTGACGCCGAAAACAAGCTGATGGCGAACGTTTTCTCCAAAAAACCCGTAGTGCTAACGCGGGGCAAAGGCGCCGCGGTCTGGGACATAAACGGCAAAGAATACGTGGACTGCACAGGCTGCTACGGAGTGGCTTTGATTGGGCACGCGCACCCTAAGATTGCGGCTGCCGTCAGCAAGCAGGCTGAGCAGCTGATTTCCTGCCACGCGGGCTTCTACAACGACAAACGCTCAGAGTTCCTGCAGAAACTCACAAGCATAACTCCTAAAGGCTTAGACAAAGCGTTTCTCTCGAACAGCGGCGCTGAAGCCGTGGAGTGTGCTATCAAAGTGGCTCGGAAATTCACGGGCAAACCCGAAATAATCGCGTTGATGGGCTCGTTTCACGGAAAAACCATGGGCGCCCTCTCCGCAACGTGGGACAAAAAATACCGCGAGCCCTTCATGCCTTTGGTTCCCGAGTTCAAGCATGTTCCTCCAGACAACCTTGACAAGATGCGCGAAGCCATAACCGACAAGACTGCGGCTATACTTTTGGAGCCCGTTCGCGGGGAAGGCGGTGTGCGGGTTCCACCCGACGGCTTCCTACGGGGAGTAAGGAAGCTTTGCGACGAAAAAAACGTGCTCCTAATCTTTGACGAAGTGCAAACGGGCTTCGGGAGGACTGGGAAGCTGTTCGCGTGCGAGCACTGGAACGTTATCCCTGACATAATGTGCTTAGCAAAGCCTGTGGCAGGCGGTTTGCCCATCGGCGTAACCGTAGCTAAAGAGGAAGTCATGTCTTCGCTTAAGGTGGGTGAGCATTCGACCACGTTTAGCGGTAGCCCGTTGGTGTGTGCTGCTGGCTGCGCGGCTATTGATGTGCTTTTGGAGGAGAAGCTTGTGGAAAGAGCCGCATCGTTAGGCGCTTACTTCAAGGCTAAGCTGGAAGAGCTGCAGGCGCGGTATCGTATTGTGAAGGAGGTTCGCGGTTTAGGCTTAATGCTGGGTATGGAGCTCAGGTTTGATGTGCTCAACATACTGCTTAAAACCATGGAGCGCGGCGTGCTCATCTTGGACGCGGGAAAAACCGTGGTGCGTTTCCTTCCACCCTTAGTCATCGAAAAAAGCCAAATAGACAAGGCAGTGTCTGTTCTCGACGCTGTTTTAGGTGAAGAAGAAAATGAAAGACTACCCAGTGAAGCTTCTAACTGACCTTCTCAGTATCTACAGTCCTTCAGGCAAAGAAGTCGTCATCTCAGAATTCCTAATCAAAGAAATGCGGAAACTCGGCTTCAAGGTGAGAAAAGACGGCATCGGCAACGTGATTGGCGAGATTGGGCAGGGCGAACCGACTATTCTCCTGTGCGGGCACATGGACACCATCATAGGTAACCTGCCAGTGCGCTTGGAAAACAACAAGCTCTACGGCACAGGCGCAGTTGACGCAAAAGGACCACTGGCAGCGATGATAATTGCTGCGGCTACGCTTGCGCGTGAGTCAAAGCTTCAAGCTAAAGTGCTGTTGGTGGGCGCTGTGGAAGAGGAAGCCACAAGCAAAGGCATAAAACACGTAATCAAGCAAGGGCTGAAGGCGGGCTACGCCATATTCGGCGAACCCAGCGGCGTTGAAAACATAACCATCGGCTACAAGGGCAACCTGCACCTGAAGATTACTTTTAAAACTGAGACAGGGCACTCATCGTCCCCGTGGTTTTACGAAAACGCCTTGGAAGAAGCGTTTGACCTGTGGCAGCACATCAAAGCTACTCATCCGCCTGTGGAAAAACAGGAAAGCCCCTTCCGCGCTGTAACCGCGTGCCTCGTCAAGCTAACAGGCGGAAAAGGCAGCTCCAAAGTGCCTTCTGAAAGCGAAATGCACGTTGACATCAGAGTTCCACCCCAATTCACCGCCCGCCAAGTCTTCAAAGTATTCAACAACGTCATCCAGCAGTGGCAAGACGCTCACCCGAAGGTCCACGTGAAAGTGGCTGTTACAGATCAGAATGAGGCGTTTGAAGTTGCCACAGACTCGCTTCTCGTGCGCTCCGTGTCCTTCGCCATTCGGAAAGTCCTGAAC
>CAZYUQ010000200.1:0-2112 GCA_964650565.1 uncultured Candidatus Bathyarchaeia archaeon
ATATTGAACGGCACAACCAACTACATACTAACGGAGATGTCTCAGAACCGCGTAACCTTCCAAGAAGCCCTTGCAAACGCGCAGAAGCTAGGTTACGCCGAGAGGGAACCGTCTATGGATATTGACGGGTTTGATACTGCCTGCAAAGTGGTTATTTTGGCTAACTGGATAATGAACCGGAAGGTTACTTTGAAAGACGTGGACAGAACAGGTATTCGCGATGTGTCTTTGCAGGAGCTTGATGACGCTTCAAAGAGAGGCAACACGATTAAGCTCATCGGCGCAATAGACGGCGACAAGCCAACGGTGAAACCAACAGAAATACCGAAAACCAACCCTTTGTGCGTCAGCGGGGTCTTGAATGCTGTGACTTTCTCTACTGAGTATGCAGGGGAGCAGACGTTGATTGGCAGGGGTGCAGGCGGCATGGAAACTGCCAGTGCAGTTTTAAGGGACCTCTTAGACATTAGACATAAGTTAGCAACTAAACAATTAACATAGAGAGCGCGGTTGAAATGAAGAAGATAGTGATGAAGTTCGGCGGAACCAGCGTTGGCACAGGCGAAAACATACGCCACGTTGCCGAGTTAGTTACAAAATACGCTAAGAACGATTGCAGAGTTGCTGTTGTGGTTTCGGCTTTGGCAGGCGTCACGAACAGCCTCGTAGACATTGCCGAGCAAGCGAAGAAAGGCGACGAGAAAAAGCTACAAGCGTTCACCAAAGGGCTTGCTGAGAAGCACGTTGTGGCTGTTTCGAAAGCCATTGCAAGCAAGCAGCTGCAGAAGGAGACTGAGAAGATTGTGGTGAACACGATTTCTGAGCTTACAAAAGTTCTCACGGGAATATGCTACGTTGGCGAGTTAACTCCGAAATCCAGAGACTACGTTTTGTCTTTCGGCGAAAGATTATCCGCGCCAATCGTCTGCGGCGCACTGAGAGACCTCAAGTTCAAAGCGCAGTTCTTCACTGGGAAAGACGCGGGGATAGTGACTGACTCGAACTTTGGCGAGGCTGACCCGCTCATGGACTTCACCGCGCACAGGATAGGATTAACAATCGTGCCGTTGCTTGAAGAAGGCGTGATTCCAGTTGTAACTGGCTACATAGCCGCAGACCAAGACGGGGTGGTTACGACGCTAGGGCGCGGCGGTTCCGATTACAGCGCTACTGTTTTAGGAGTTGCTTTGGGTGCGGATGAGGTTTGGATATGGACGGATGTGGAGGGGATAATGACTAGTGACCCGAAGATTATTCCGTCGGCGAAAAAGCTGGCTCGTCTGTCTTATCAGGAAGCAGCTGAAATGGCTATTTTCGGCGCTAAAGCCATGCATCCACGCGCGCTGGAACCCGTCATCAAAGCAGGCATCCCCGTTAGGATACGCAGCGTTTTTCACCCCGAGGATGAGGGAACGCTGATAACGAAGGAGTCAGCGACCAAATCAGCTGAAGTTGTGAAAGCAGTGGCTCTGATTAAGGATGTTGCTATGATAAACGTCAGCGGCGGAGGAATGGTGGGCGCTCCTGGAAGCTACGCGAAAGTCTTCGAAGTACTCGGCAAGAACGACATTAACGTGATGATGATTTCCACGGCGGTTTCAGAAGCTAACATTTCGCTGGTGCTTCGCAGAAGCTTGCTAGGCAGGGCTCTCAGCACGCTGGAAATAGCGTTATTGGGCAGAGGCTTAGTCAGTGAAGTAACTGCTGAGGATGACGTGTGCGTGGTCGCGGTGATGGGCGCTAACATGCAAGGCACTTTAGGCGTGGCGTCAAGGTTATTCGCCACTGTCGCCCGCGCAGGAGTGAACATCCGCATGATAGCGCAGGGCTCTTCAGAACTGAACATATCCTTTGTGGTTAAGGAAAAGGACGGAGAAGCCGCAGTAAAAGCGATTCACAAGGAATTCAAGCTGGACAAAGCATAACTGGCTAAGAGCCGCCGTTTTTCTTGTGCAGTTCGGTTAGTTTCAGAATGGTTTCCTTGTAAACTTCAATGCCCTGCAGGTACTCGCGTACGTCAATATGCTCGTCTTTTGTGTGGTCCAGATGCGAGTCGCCTGGTCCATACGTGACTATGGGGATGTTCATGGCTCTGCCGAGGATGTTCATGTC
>CAZYUQ010000201.1:0-2078 GCA_964650565.1 uncultured Candidatus Bathyarchaeia archaeon
AGCGGTGAAACTTTTTGGGTTGCTGGAAATGGTTTAACACCGTCTTAAAAGACGCACAAATCGAAATCACAGACGAAAACAAAGGCAAAATCGACCAAGTCATCCACAAGTACATAGGCGAACAATCCAGCTACGGCAGATGCAGCGCAGACTGGCGCAAAGCCCGCAAAGAAATCAAAGAAAGCCCAGAAATGAAACAAGAACTCATCGCACAACTCAAAGCCTTAATCTAAGCCGACAAGCTTCAGCCTTCACGCTTCTTGTTTTCAAAGAGACCTAACCATTGGAATCGCTGAATCAGCAACAGACGTTTATAAGAATCAACACAGTATCTGACATAGAGAGGATCAAAAAATGGAAAAATGGGAATGTAGCGTCTGCGGCTACATGTACAACCCAGAAGTTGGAGATGCAGAGCACAACGTGCCAGTGGGAACACCTTTCGAGCAGTTGCCCGAAGACTGGGTTTGCCCCGTGTGTGGCGCATCAAAAAGCCAGTTTGTAAAACGGCAATAGGCAGCCAAACACGGCAGCTGCACAGCCGAGCTTTGAAAACTTTATATCACTCTTAAAGGCAACAGTAATTGGATCAGCTATGTTTTTAAGTAAAATCAAAAAAAGAGATGGAAGAATCGCTGATTTTGACTCAGACAGAATCAAAAATGCCGTCCACAAAGCCTTTCTCGCGGTTGAACTCGGAGACGGCGAAAAAGCCGAGAACGTAACAAACGAAGTCGTCAAGCTCTTAGAAGAGAAATTCAAAGAGAAAACGCCTTCAGTTGAAGACGCACAAGACACAGTTGTCGAAGTCTTAGAGCAAAAAGGCTACGGAAAAGTCGCACAGGCATACCAGGACTACAGAAACAAAAAGGAAGAACTCAGAGCACTCAGAGAAACGCTGGGAATAGAACCCAAACTAACCGTCAACGCGCTCGAAGTGTTAAAGGCAAGATACCTGCTACGCGACGAACAAGAAAACATCACAGAAACCCCAACCAAGCTTTTCGAACGCGTCGCAAAAGCCACAGCCCAAGTCGACAAAACCTTCGGCGACAACCCAGAAAAAACCGAAAAAACCTTCTACGACATGATGGCAAAACTCGAATTCCTCCCCAACACCCCAACCCTGTTCAACGCCGGAACAGACATAGGACAACTATCCGCATGCTTCGTCCTGCCAGTCCACGACTCGCTCGACGGCATATTCACCACCGTAAAAAACATGGCGCTTATAGAGCAGACTGGTGGTGGAGTTGGCTTCAACTTCTCCCAGCTAAGGCCGAAAGGCGACCTTGTCAGGTCAACGAAAGGCGTTGCTTCTGGACCAGTGAGTTTTATGCGCATCTTCGACACTTCCACAGAGGTGATTAAGGCTGGTGGAAAACGCAGAGGCGCCATGATGGGAATTCTCCGTGTGGATCACCCAGACGTTTTGGAGTTCATAGTTGCCAAGCAGAATCCGACGATGCTGTCGAACTTTAACGTTTCAGTCGCGGTTACAGACGAGTTCATGCAGGCAGTTGAAGCGGATGAAGCGTACTGGCTGATTAACCCGAGGAACCGTGAGAACGTGAAGCAACTCAAAGCGCGGGAAGTTTGGCGTTTGATGGCGCGTTCTGCTTGGGCTAGCGGAGATCCAGGAGTTGTCTTCATCGACGAGATTAATAGGCATAATCCAACGCCGAAGGTTGGGCGCATAGAATCCACGAATCCTTGCGGTGAGCAGCCGTTGCTTCCTTATGAGTCGTGCAATTTGGGTTCGATTAATCTTTCGAGGATGGTTGTGGATGGGAAGATAAGCTGGGAGAAGCTGCGTGAGACGGTGCGGAACGCGGTGCATTTCTTGGATAACGTTGTGGACGCGAACGTTTATCCGCTTGAGGAGATTGCCGCAATCACGAGGGCCAACCGCAAGATTGGTTTGGGCGTGATGGGCTTCGCGGACATGCTGATCATGCTTGGTGTGCCGTACGACTCTGAGGAAGCGCTGAAGCTGGGCGAACAGGTTATGCGGTTCATCGATGAGGAAGCGCACAAGAAATCCGTGGAGATTGCGGAAGCGCGTGGTTCTTTTCCGA
>CAZYUQ010000202.1:0-2057 GCA_964650565.1 uncultured Candidatus Bathyarchaeia archaeon
CTTCGACATCAACGCCTCATATTCACGGTTGATTTTCAGGACTTGACTCATTTCTTTTTCGCCTCCTCTTCTGCTAAAATCCTAAAGATTACGGGTTGTCTACCTCGCTTTTTGGTTGAAACCCCATGTTTCCCAATAATGTTCATGTTGACAAGCTGGTTGAGATAGTCGCTTTCTGCGGCTCGCGTTTTCCCTGTGACTTCTGCGACTTCTGAGGCTGAGCCTTTTCCGAGAGAGATTAGAGTTTTGTATGTGCTTTGCAGGGGTTGAGTTAGAGAAAGAAGGGTTTCTACTTGTTTATTGGTGTATAACATAAAAAGAATGTAATGCATAGAAACTATTTAATCTTTTGCTAAACTTTATTTACGCTTTACTATATGATTATAAGGTATGCCAGACGCGAAGACACATGCAAAAATTAATCGGCTTATGCTTGGAAAAGATTACTTGTGGGTCTCAGCATTAATGGACAAGCCAGCCGCCTACCTCGGTCCCTCGCATCGGCGCGTTTTTCATGACCAAGACACCGCGTTCCTCATATTCCTGCGGTCTGGGGGAGACGTGAAGGCACTTATGGCTGCTGAACTCCACATCGCAGCAGACCGCGAATACACCCAGGCGAAGCGCGCTCTCAACAAGATGTTCGGTGCAAAGAGTTTTAAAGAAAGAAAGAGAAGATAGGTTTGGTAAGCTACCCACCCCTGAAGGGAGTGGGCTTTCCCTCCAATAACAATGATTGATTCACCGATTCATTGTTACCTTCATTGAGACGAAAAAGCCCGTTTACAGAGACTTGTTTCTTGGAAAGCTGGATTCTGAAACCTTCTTGGTTGGAGAAAGGCACCCGCTCCAAGAACGCTTTAACAGCAACCGCTAAACTTGCTTTACGGTCACTATTCACGATTTGACCACAAACCTTACACTTAAACAACGAATAGTTTGATGCATGCCCGTAGCCGACAGCACCGCAGTGGCTACACCACTTACTTGTATGGTAAGCATCAATAACCCTGAAAGGCACATTATGGTCAAAACAACGTTGCTTCAAATTTTGCTTGAACCGATAGAAGGGCATACGCATAACCTTACGGTTAAAACGTTTATTCTTTTTTGGAAACCTCGCCAAATTCTCCACGGCAACCTCAGCGTCAAAACGTTCCGCTAATCGCATGATTTCAGCAACAACCTCACCAACGTTGTTCTTCACGTAATTGCGTTCCCTATGCCGTAGCTGCTTGAGTTTCTTGCGTGCATTCACCGATTGTAGCTTTGCCCTCCGCAACATGAAGCTTCTGCGTTTCTCGTAGATGTTTTTTCCAAGATATGTTTGACACAGCACCTTTCCCTTCGGAGACAAAACTGAAACCGCGAAGCATTTCACGTTCACATCTACGCCTAAAACATTACGTCGCTCAGGAACATCCTTTTCCCTCTGCAAATACGCCACAAGCTCAAGACCGCTGGTTAACCCGAAGGTTTTGCATTTCCATCCTTGAGCCATATTCAAGTCGAAGCGTTGATAGTTCCTGTTCTGCCTAATCGGAACAGCAACAACTTTACCTTTAGCAAAGCGCAGTTCAACGAAGAAGTTGGTTTTGGTTCTGAACGTCTTGCAGTTACGTGGAACGTTGAATTTGACAGTTAAAGCGTTCACTGAATCAGCGTTTTTACGGTAGGCGTCTCGTATCAAGCTGCATCTGACCTGCACGTTGAAGCCTGTTCTTTCTTTGCTTGCGGTCAGGGTTTTGGTGTGGAACTGCATGAAAGTGTTGCAACCTTCGCGTTCGTTGAGAAGCAAATTATACTCCGCTAAGGCTTTTTGCATGAATTCTTTTAGAACATAGTTTTTCCTGTTCGTGTTGACTGTTTGCAGAAGTATTGCTCGCTTCAGCTTAACCATTTCTCCAACCAAAAACCTTTAACATAGAACAGCTAAATAAAGGTTTGGTGATAGGTCAGTATGGCATTTGATGGAGCATCATTCGTAACTGGAATCGTACTGGGCTTCATAGCTGGGGGCATCGTTTTCACGGCGACGGGACGCGGCTTAGCACGGG
>CAZYUQ010000203.1:0-1953 GCA_964650565.1 uncultured Candidatus Bathyarchaeia archaeon
GCTTATAGGCTTGAACCCCTCCTCCAAAAGCCCAGGCTTCAGCAAAATCGCCTTGTGCATTTCAACTTCGCTCGCGTGCAACATAAACTCGCCCGAGTCCACAAGGCTTAAGGCGGAAACCATGTAAACGCTGTCAAAGGTCACGTTTACTTTTTCTCTGGGTTTCTGCCTGACCGCGTGCACCTCCAGTGTGTCTTCTTGCGCTTGAACGTGGAATATGCTGCCTGACGGCTGCCAATTAACAGGTTCATAACCGACTGGACGGTGAACAAGAAGCGAACCATCTGCCTTAATAATCAGCAGACGCTCGCCAGGCTCAAGCGTTGACTTAGCCCTGCCCGCGTAATGCACATGGCAGTTGCCCGCTACAATAAGCGTTTTCCTCTGCTTGAACGCCTTCGCTATTAACGCCGCTGCCTCCGCTAATGTCGGGTTCACGAGAACCTTTAACTTGCTTGAGTCCTGCAAAGTGATTCAGCCAATAGTTTTAGAAGGCGCAGTGTATACATAAGATTTTTTGAAGGGAACAGCCTTGGGCAAATGGCAGAAGAAGCGTAGCGTAATGCAACGTTACGACATCACCGCCGCAATGTATGATGCGCGGTACGCTGAGGAGCAAGAAGCCAAGTACAAAGCAGCGTTGGCAAGTGTGAATGTGGCTGGAGCGGTGCTGGATGTGGGTTGCGGCACAGGCTTGCTTTTCAGCCACATTGCCGCCCGAGCCGAAGTTGTTGTGGGCGTGGACGTTTCAGTAAAACTGCTGCTTCAGGCGAGAGAGCGCGCTAAGTCTTGTGGTAACGTGCATGTGGTTCGAGCTGACGCTGACCACTTGCCCGTTAAAGCAGAGTGTTTCGCGGCGGTTTTTGCGTTTACTGTATTGCAGAACATGCCGAAGCCAGTGGAAACTTTGCGTGAGCTTAAGCGGATTGTAAAGCGTGGTGGCGCCATTGTGGTTTCTGGTTTGAAGAAGGCTTTTGCTCTGGACGCTTTTGAGGCGTTGTTGCGGCAGGCAGGTTTGCGCGTGGTTTCACTTAAAGGTGATGCGGTTTTGAAGTGTTACGTGGCTGTTAGCGTTCAAAATTTATGATTGTTGGTGGGCGCGGTTTTGCGGAGAATTCACATGCGAACTGTCGTTGTCGCCAAGCAATATTTATATCACAAACGCTGCATTCAAACATTCTATCAATGGTTACTGACGCACACAGGTAGGCTTGGTGAAAAATAGATGCCGTTACAAACCGTAAAGAAAGACACGGCAGACGCGTTAACTTTAGAGTGGATTTTACACGTTAAACACTACAAGCTGGCGCTTGACAAAACGCGTTGCGTAGGCTGCCAAATCTGCAGTTTAGCCTGCCCGAAAGAAGCGATTAAACTGGAGAAACAGCCTAAAGTCCAAGGCGAAAAAGCAAAGAAAGCCAAAGTGGACATTGACCTGGCAAAATGCAACTTCTGCGGCGTCTGCGATGTCACCTGCCCCTACGGCGCCATCAAAGTCACACTAAACGACGGGCACGACCTGCTGCTGCTTCAGAAAGAAAGCTACCCAGAGCTAGTCCGCGATATCAAAGTAGACACTAAACAATGCCCGAAAGACTGCGACACATGCGAAACTGCGTGCCCTCTAGGCTTAATCACAGTTACACGGGTGGGCTTCGACGGACAACCCGTGGAAAACGTCGCGGCTTTGTCGCCGAGCCAACAAAAACGCGTGCAAGTTAACCTCGACATCCAAAAAGAGTACTGTCCAACCTGCAGAGTCTGCGAGTTCAAATGCGCGCCCGGCGTGATTAAAGTGCGCAAGTTCATGGAAGGCAAAATCGCCATAGACCAAGCCAAATGCCCCGAAGGCTGCAGAGACTGCTTGGACGTTTGCCCCATAACCGGCGCGCTCGTGTTGTCTGAGGCGGATAACAAAGTGTACGTTAACGAGTTGTTCTGTGATTACTGGTG
>CAZYUQ010000204.1:0-1932 GCA_964650565.1 uncultured Candidatus Bathyarchaeia archaeon
GAGTTATTGCGGGCAGTTTCATTTTAAGGCATCAGCTTGGCAATATTCTTATGCCGAGCTACACAGAAATAGTTTGCGACGGGGGTACACTTAGTTCTGAGCAGAAGAAAATGGGGCTTCGTAAGCTTATACTCAGTTAAGGTTTCAGCGTAACCCATGCCCTTCGCGAAAACAAGCTCCGCCTCGTTGTAAACCTTCATGAATTCAGGCGAAACCTCCTTCACCAAAAGCCCAACGGCATCAGTGCCTGTGGTTATTACCTTGTCTGCGAGCTGGCCCATGCCAGAAGGCTCCACATCCTCCAAGGTGGCGTCGTTAAGCACTGGACCGCCCTTAACAACGTAAGTCACCTTCAAACCCATGTTCTTCAACTGCTCAACCAGCAAAGTGTCAAAGACGATTTCGCCCGCGTTATCCGCCAAAAACAGAATCTCATGCGCCTTCTTCGCCAGAGCGTAAGCCTTGTCTACGTCGTCTATAACCAAATCCTTTGCGGCTTCTCTTAAGCTTTTAGCCAAAGTTGCTGAGGTGAACGTGTGTCCTGGAATGTCAAACTCCATTATGTTGCCCACCATGGCGCACAAGCAGGCTCTCTTGAACCTGTCCTGCTGATTGTAGCCTTCTTCCACAAATTTCCTCGCTTTCGGCAACAAGCGCATGGCACGTTCGTTGCTCTTTTTCTTGCTTCGCTTGTACGGGTCATTGTTACCCGTGAGCTGTTTTATCAAGCGGTCTCTTTTCGTGCCTAGGTCCGCTGCCACAGAAGTTGGTTTGAACTCCCTGTTTAACAGCTTCAGCATTTCTTTCATGACTCTGAAGCGTAACGCAGGGTTTGTTGTAGCATCATAGGTTTCCGCCATAGCTCTAGCAAGCAAGCACGATGCGCATTCTGCTTCAACTTTCACGGTGCTCACGCAAGGTTACTGCTTTGTTGCGTCCGCAAATTCACGCAGTATCATATATGGGTCTTTCGCTTTCACGATGCCGCTTGCAACCAGCACACCCTGCATTTCCAGCTTCAACGCCACCGCAACATCCTCGCCGCTACTTATGCCCGCACCGCAAAGAATAACGCAGTCAGCATTAACGCCGCGCACAAGCTTGACCGTGTCCGTAACCACCGCAGGCTGCGCCTTGGAAACGGCAACACCCGTGCCTATCAGCTCAGGCGGCTCAATCGACACAATATCAGGCTTCAAAGCCGCAGCAGCAGCGCTTACGCTGGGGTTATTAACGCACACGCAGGAAACCAAGCCTTTTTCGCGCGCCAACTCTATCGTGGCGCCGATGTCCGCCAGTTTAAGCTGCCGTTCAGAATGGTTAATCAGCGTGCCAACAGCGCCTGCTTCTTTAACTGCTTCCGCGAGCACGTGCCCCGTGTGGCTACCAGATTTTATGGGGTCTATGTGCTGGGCAAAAACGGGAATCGTCACGGCTTCCGCCACGGCAGCGATGTCAACTATTTGAGGCGCCACCGCAATGCACACGTCGGTTTCTTTGCTGACTTTTTCAGCTTTCTCAGCAAGTTCAACAGCTCTTTTTCCTGTTGCCTCTAAATACGTTTTGAAATTCACAATTATGATGGGAGTCTGAAGTTTCACGGAGTTGTTCACCGCGCTAAGCTTTAACGCTGTACGTTAATATCATTTGCCTCTGACCGTGCTGGTTTTAATGGGCTATCACGTAGCGAAGCTCACTTTTTCGTGTTCGCGTCACGCGCAGCCACATAATCTTTAATCATCGCAGCGTGTTCAAACGCAAGAACAGTTGGCAGCGCGTTTAGGCTGAAGAGTTTGATTTCTTCGATTTCACTTTCTTGCTTTGTGATTTCGCCGCCGACAATTTTCACTAGAAAACATGCGGGATAATAGTCATATTCAAAGCCGCCTTGAACGCCTTGCTCGTGGTACTCGCCGAGCTTGCTGACCACCG
>CAZYUQ010000205.1:0-1905 GCA_964650565.1 uncultured Candidatus Bathyarchaeia archaeon
AGCTGCAAACCATTGCGTTGGCTGTTTTGCCGTTGACGCATGTGGCGGACTTGTCGCGCGTGCTGGTTGTGGGTAAGATAGAAACGTTAGGCGGCTTAAGCCCTGAGTTGGTGCTGCTTCTGGCTGTTTTTTGGATAGCCATTGTGACTGCGGGGTTCTTTGTCCTAAGCATCTATCTGATGAAGAGAAAGCTCATCAAATAAGCCAGGCGCTTGGGCTTCTATGCCAAGACCAGAACAAGATGGGTTCGGCTGTCCACACGGAATAAAAGGCTGAAGCTTTCTCCAGAAATTGAAGATTAATGGGCGGAAAGGGCGGCTGCTCCAGCTACAGTTAAAAGGTTGGAAAAAGTAGAGTATATTTGCTGAAGCAGATTTCATTGAAATCAGGTTGGAGGTGAAACGATGACTAATGTTGGAGAGCTTTATGTCTGCAAAATATGTGGGAACGCGGTTGAGGTTGTTGTGGCTGGTGCGGGAAGGCTTGTTTGCTGTGGGCAGCCTATGGAGCTTGTAGAGGATGAAGAGTAAATTGCGCCTTTTTAGTTATTTTTTAGTTTTTTCTGGTATCCCAGGTGTCTTTCGTTGTGCGGCATTCTTAAATATGACGCGTGTCATATTTCTATGTATATAAGCTAACACAGCTGGCATTTAATTGAAAAAAACTTTTGCAGAAATTGCAACAACAATAGCCATACTGTTGATTTTCACCAGCTTTGCATACAATTTAATACCTCCTGCAAACAGCGCAACATCTGACACCCAAACAGAATCGATGTTAACAGTGACTGGACTCGTTGAGAATCCGTTAAGCCTAAACTGGACCGAAATAGCTGCCATGCCTAAAACCACCGTGAACGCCACACTTTTCTGCGTAGATTTCCCTAACAACGTAGTTGCGCAAGGCAATTGGACCGGCGTCAAACTTAAAACTCTGTTAGAAGAGGCAAAGCCTTTAGCAGACGCAGTTAAAATCGGCTTTCACGCCGCAGATGGATATTCAACAGACTTGCCCGTTCAGGCAGCTATGCGTGACGGCGTAATTTTAGCCTACGAGAAGGACGGCGCGCCTCTCAACGATTTACGTCTGGTGGTGCCGGGCGAGTGGGGCTACAAGTGGATAAGCCAGCTAACTAACATTGAACTTGTTAATTACAACTTCTTAGGTTTCTGGGAAAGCCAAGGATACTCCGACGCAGCAAACATCACTGGTGAACAAGGGCCAGTCACATCACAGGAACTTCCAAAAGTCGGCATCTCCCCATACACTCCAACTACCCCACCCTCAACTACGCCTGCACCATCGCCGTCTACGCCGCCAACTGCGTCCCCAGCGCCTTCAGATCAGCCCACCCTAAACCCGGGGTCCTCAAAAGGTCTGTCCATACCTACGGAAGCCGTCTACGCGATGGTGGCAGCGGTGGTCGCTGTTGTATTAGTTGTCGGGTTAATGTTTGTTCGTAAGAGAACAAAATAGCAAAGAAGAGCCGAAACAAAAATTTCCCATTTTTTGTAATTGCAGAGTTTATATGTCCACGGCGTTCAAAAACAGCCAAAACTCTTCAACACTGCCTATCCGCCTTATCTCCAAGTATTCCGGCTTAAATTCCGAGCCTTCTCCAGAACACTCCTTGTAGAAACCTACGGTGTGCGGATAACGCTGTTCAAACTCCCGATCTTCCACAATCTCTTCTAACCTAACAAGTTTTCCAGGTTGAGACGTTCCCTTTTTCCTGTCCACGAACAGCACAGTGTAGTCGCGGTATTTCCCCCTGTTTCCGCATCTGGGAAAGCTGATTAGCCAATCGAATTCCATAAAGTGAAAGTTCTTGGTACCGTTATCCAACTGTTATCAAACAGTCAATTGTCAAAATAACGATTTAAACATTCCATGTCTACAAGCTTG
>CAZYUQ010000206.1:0-1853 GCA_964650565.1 uncultured Candidatus Bathyarchaeia archaeon
GTCTTAGTCTTGTGCCAAGTCCACCCGCGAGAATTACAGCTTTCATTTCGGAGGTCCCAACTTGTAAATTGTAGGGTTACTAGTCGCGGTTTCTCGGTATATAAACAATTAGCCGTTTTCCGAAGATAGGCAGTCTAGTTTATTGTAGGAGCAAATTGGCAACTTTTAGTGACAGCTTGTTACAAAAAGTTACTGAGTGTGCTTGTGCTGTTATGCTCGCACAGACTATAGCCCCCCTTGTATAAGGAAAAAGCAGCTGTAAACTTCACTTCATGATTGTTGAACTCTACAGTGGTTCTTTTTTTAATTTTGCACCGCAAAACAGAAACGCGCCATGCAGCGTAATTCTAACTTGTGGGTTATTCCCATTCTATTGTTGCTGGTGGCTTGTGTGTTACGTCATAAACTACCCTTGTGACTTCTGGCACTTCGTTGGTTATCCTTGTTGAAATCTTCTCTAAAATCTCGTAGGGAATTTTGGCGAAGCTAGCGGTCATGGCTTCGCGGCTCTCCATAGCTCTGACGGCAACCACGTAGCCGTAAGCCCTTGCGTCGCCTTTAACGCCTGTAGCCTTAGTGTCCGTTAACACGGCGAAGTACTGCCACAGGTTCTCCGCCAACCCATTCCCCTCAATCTCCTCAGTTACTATGCGGTCAGCCCTTTTGGCAACCTTAACCTTGTCTGGAGTTAACTCGCCGATTATCCTGACTGCTAACCCTGGACCTGGAAACGGTTGCCTGTTCACTATGGCTTGGGGCAAACCCAGCATCTTCGCCACTTTGCGTACTTCATCCTTGTACAAGTCACGGAGCGGTTCCAAGATTTTCTTGAATTTGATTTTTGCAGGTAACCCTGCCACGTTGTGGTGCGTCTTGATTTTGTCAGAATGCTTTCTGAAGCCTGATTCGATTCTGTCGGGGTAAATGGTTCCCTGAATCAAGTATGCAGCGTCTGATTTTTCAGCTATCTCCTCAAAAACCCGTATGAATTCTTCACCAATAATCTTCCTCTTCTGTTCAGGTTCCGTTACGCCCTTAAGCTTAGCCATAAACCTGTCTTGCGCGTCAGCAACCACAAGGTTAATCCCGATTTTTCCAAAAGTGCTCCTAATTGCTTCAGGTTCGCCTTCCCGCATGAAACCGTGATCCACAAAAACCGCCGTAAGCCTGTCACCCAACGCTTGCCCCGCAATGGCAGTGGCAACACTGGAATCGATACCGCCGCTTAAGCCGATTATGGCTTTGGCATCGCCTACTTCCGTCTCAATCTCCTTAACCATCTTGCCGATTAAATCTTCCATCTGCCAATTGGCTTTGCACGTGCAGACTTCAAAAATATAGTTACGTAGCATCTGTTCTCCGTGCTCCGTGTGGACAACCTCGGGATGCCACTGCAAACCGTAAATCGGCTTTTCTTTGTGCCCGAAAGCAGCAACTGGGCAGTTTTCAGTGTGCGCCAAAACCTCAAAGCCCAGCGGCACAGAAAACACCGTGTCGCCGTGGCTCATCCAAACTTTCTCTTTCGCGCTTAAGCCCTTTAGCACAGCTAGGGGCTTATCAACTGCCACGTAAGCGATGCCGTATTCTTTGCAGGCGGCAGTTTCAACTTTCCCTTTGATTACCTGAGCTATAAGCTGATGGCCATAGCATAAACCTAAAACGGGCAAGTTCAACTCCAAAATCCCTGGGTCAACCTTCGGCGCGTTCTGTTCATAAACGCTTGCGGGGCCACCTGAAAGAATCAAGCCTTTCACGTTGAATTTCTCGTTTAAAGCTTTGACTTCGTCAGCCGTTATGTCGTGGGGAACAATTTCGGAGTAGACGCCGTGCTCTCTGATTCTTCGGCCTATAAG
>CAZYUQ010000207.1:0-1790 GCA_964650565.1 uncultured Candidatus Bathyarchaeia archaeon
AACCCGCTCTACCACGCACAGTAGCGCCCTTCGATTTTCTAGACCAAACCAAATACAGCGCCAGCAGCACAGCGGCACAAGCTAAGCAGAGCACTGTTGCCGGCGTCCACATGGCACCGTTAGCATCATGCACAAAACTGAAGCCTTCCTCTGCTGGCATCCATTCTTCTTGTGAAACCTCAACGATAACGTACGTTGTTGGCAGCCATGTGGAAAAGTTTGCTGCGTAAACGCCGTCTACAGCTGTTTCTTCTGCTTGAACCCCGTTGATTGTTACGTTTACGCCGTGCGCTATCTTGGAAATAACTTGCTGTTGCGAAGCATTGGAGGATGGCGGCAACGTTAAGCCTTCTTCAGGAACAAGCACATACGTAACATTAACCGAAACTTCAGTAAGCCCCAACGTTTCCGTGTTAGTGCCCACCAATGCTACGTCGAAAGTATCATAGTAAACCGTAACAGCTTCTGATTGAAAACCGTAAAGGTCAACATCTCCATTTTCAAGAAGACTCCCGTTCCATTCTGCTCCATCATGCATAACCAGCTTCGTAGGCGTAAACGTCAAAATAACAGGCACTGAAAAAGAGTAGGCAACTGTGGCGTACCCTGTGGCATTCGTTGTTTGAGTAATGTTTTCCAAGCTGTCACCATGCCCTGTTTTGACTTCCACCGTGACATTCGCGTTCTCAATGGGCTCTCCCGCATTGCTGCCGTAAGTCCACGTTGCCTGAAACGGAATAGAACAATTCTGACCCACGCTTGAGTGCAGTACGGAGCTTGGCGTTGCAGGACTAACAGTAACCCAAGAATCTGTTGCGGCTTGTGCATTTGCGGTTTCAACAAAAACGGCGAACACAAACACAAGTAGCAATATGCTTGCGAGAGCAACCCGAACAGTGGAATTCTTATTCCAGTACATCCCGTTCGCTTAATTCGAACATTCTTATAAGCATAACTATGCTATGAACAGTTCTGCGGGGCTAATGTTTTTTATAAGCGCGTGAACTGATTTGTTTAGGTTCACTTGATGAGCTTTGAAGTTAAAGAGAAAGATTTGCTCGGCAGAATCGGCAAGCTCAAAACCAAAAGCGGCACAGTGGAAACTCCGCTTCTTTTCCCAGTAATAAACCCCAACATCCAGCTTGTCGCGCCGCAAAGGCTTAAGGAAGACTTCGGCTTCGAAGCCGTAATAACCAACGCGTACATCCTCAAAAAACGCTTCAAAAATAAGCCTGTGGAACAGGGCTTGCACAAGTTTTTAGGCTTTGATGGCGCTGTGATGACTGATTCAGGCGCGTACCAAATCCTTGTTTACGGTGAGGTAGACGTAAACCAAGCGGAAATCGTGGCGTATCAAGAAGGCATAGGCAGCGACATCGCCACGATACTGGACATACCCACAGGCTGGAAAGTCACCAAAGAAAACGCAGCCAAAACAGTAACCGAAACCCTCAAGCGCGCCAAAGCCTTCTTCAAAACCAAAACCCGCAGCGACATCCTCTGGGTTGGACCCGTGCAAGGCGGACGCCACTTGGACCTCGTGGCAAAATCCGCCGTTCAAATGGGCAAAATGCCCTTCCAAATTCACGCGTTAGGCAGCCCCACAGAAGTCATGGAAAACTACCGCTTCGACGTGCTGGTTGACATGATAATGACCGCTAAAAAGAACCTGCCTCTTGAAAGGCCATTGCACCTGTTCGGCGCTGGGCATCCGATGATGTTTGCTTTGGCTGTGGCGTTAGGCTGCGACCTTTTCGACTCCGCCGCTTACGCATTGTACGCCCGAGAAA
>CAZYUQ010000208.1:0-1775 GCA_964650565.1 uncultured Candidatus Bathyarchaeia archaeon
GTTCAGATGAGCACTTCACCGGTCAAGGCGCAGTTCACCTGAAAGCTCCAAAAACAAACGCTAACAAGCCAAGAATAAACCACAACAGAACCATGTTTTTGGTTTTACGCGCGTTTTCCCGCGAATAATCTCTGAGCAGAAGGATAGAGGAAACCGCAAAGCCAACATCAGTCACGGCAACAAGCGGTATGAACCAGAAAGAAACTATGCCTAAATACCAAGGAAGAGGCGTTAAAGCAACAGCCGCCAAGTAAAACACGGCAGCGGCAACCGCGGCAGCGCGTTCGCCGTAACGCACTGCCAGCGTTTTCACGCCTTCAGCGCTGTCGCCTTTAACGTCAACGATGCCTTTGGTGATTTCTCTGCCTGTGTTGGAGAGAAACGCCATAGCCGCAAACAGCACAACGTTCAATTGCAGTTGGCTGGTGACGGTTATGCTGCCGTAGATGAAGGGGATAGCCACGCATGCGCTGACGAGGAAGTTGCCGGGCAATCCGCTGCGTTTTCCAACCGTAACGTAACTCGTAACAATCACCCAAGAAATCACGGCGACAGCAAGGCATAGGACGCTGGCGAGAAAAGCGAAGGCGAAGCCTACGGCTGAAAGAACAACAACAAACGCTAAAGCTGCTTTTGCGCTGACTGCGCCGCTTGGAATTGGACGTGATGGTTCATTTATCGCGTCAATCGCCCTGTCGTAGTAATCGTTTATAGTCATTGAGGCGGCTGTTAGCATGAAGCCCGTGATGAAGCCGTAGAAAACGCTGAGCCAGTCAATGCTGAAAAACTGCGGGTTCGCCAAGACCGCGCCGACCAAAACTGCGAAGCCCATTATTGCACAGTTGACTGGGCGCATCAACCGCATGAAACCGCTGACTTTCACCATGCTAATTCAAACCTTGCCATGTGACTCTTAAGTTCGACTAAGTTATAAAATTCACCATTAAACACGCCTAACAGTCAGCATGGGTACCTTTGGCAAACGGTTTTAAAGAACTGTGGAATCGTATAATCTCGAAGGGCTGAAGGCTGGAAGAAAATAAATCTGATGAATCGTCAATCGAGAAAAATGAAAGACGCAAAATTGTGAAAATACTGCTTATTGTAGCAGGAAGCATTTCTCTTGCAGTGGGCGCCATCGGAGTCTTCTTGCCCATTTTACCTACCACGCCGTTCTTGTTGCTTGCGGCAGCCTGCTATTACCGAAGCTCAAAACGAATGCACCGTTGGCTGCTGAACAACAAATGGTTTGGCGAGTACATAAGAAACTATAAAGAGGGCAGAGGGCTGCCGCTGAAAACTAAAATCGCCACATTAGCACTTTTATGGATAACAATAGGCGTCTCAACAGTTTTCATGCTGAACCGCTTGCTACCAGAACCGCTGGTGCTTCCAATTCAGATAATAATGATAGCCGTAGCAATCGCGGTAAGCGTGCACATACTGAAGCTACCCACATTCAAGAAAACCATAGTTTCCACATGAAAATACTTCAGCGCAGCACTCATACACAGAAGAAACAACAAAACACAGAAACCCTGCAAGCCGCAAAAAGAGACAGTTTGAAAAGGTTAATACGTTTTAACTCGAATAAGTAATGAAACCTGCAGGTGAACCGTTTGGGCGACAACTATGCACCGCTGTTAAGCGACAACTACACTCCAGAAAGACTGCGAGTGATAATTCCAGTAGGCGGAAAAGCAACACGCCTGCTACCGCTTACAGCAGAAACAAGCAAAGCATGCCTCCGCCTGCTGAACAGACCTCTAGTGGAG
>CAZYUQ010000209.1:0-1748 GCA_964650565.1 uncultured Candidatus Bathyarchaeia archaeon
TAAAGTTTGTAGCTTCTTGCGCTTTGACCTTCGGTTTTCACTTTGAGTAAAAAGTTTCTTACTTGTTGGTGGCTGATTGTGAAGTTCATTTTGATAGCATAGCGTTTCATACAGTTTACATGGTCTTTGATTGTTTTCTTGGCTAGTTGTTTGTCCACTTGACAGAATATGCGGAACTTTGCTAGTTGCTCGTCTGTTATTGTTATGAAGGGTTTTACGCCGCCGAAAGGACTTGAACCTTTGACCGACTGGTTTCTGTACTCACCTATTATGATAGGTTGGCTATCATTTTTGATAGGTTGCTTAACAGCCAGCCGCTCTACCTGGCTGAGCTACGGCGGCACACCAACCATTCATGCCAGTCTCAGTTTCACAAAAGTATTTAAGTTTAGCCGTTCATGGCAGCATGTTAACTTCTACTTGGCGTGCTTTGCGCTTGGCAATCCCCGCGAAAAGCTTGTAAAACTCTCTTAAGAAGTGCACGTACCACTTACCCCCAAACGCCAAAGTAATAAGGTCATCCACCCAGCGGAAATCATGCTCTGCACATTGAAACAGCAGCTGCTTGTGCAAATCATTCATCTCTGCTTTCCTGAACCAATCTCTGCTCTTCAGCCTGCCCAGCGGAACAAAAAACAACGGCACAATCAAGCTTCGGCAACCCTTAAGGTCATCTACCAGCTCCATCGTCCGCAGCAAGTCCTCTTCCCGTTCTTCAGGAAGCCCCACAATTAACGTGCACGCAGGAACCATCAGGTTATCGTGCATAATGCCCATGCCAGCCTTAACAACTTCAGGCCACGCTTCAGCCTTAAACGGATGTGCCTTCGCAGGCATAATTTTCTTGGCTATCGCAGGTGAACCAGTCTCAATTCCAATCTCCGCGCCCCACCACGCCTGCTTTGCCCGAATAATCTCAGAGAGCCGCGTGAAAAGCTTTGGGTTAGAAGCTACTGCCGCAAGCGAGCAATGACTCCAGCTTATGCTGTCGCAGTTTTTCATGACCAACTCGTGCAGCCTGATTAGCTTCGCTTCGTTAGGCATCGTGTTCTTTGAGCCGTAGAGCATGACGTCTTCAGCGTGGAGACAGCACATGTTTACGCCGCCAGCGCGGTTAACCCGCATTTCCCGCAGTATCTTCTCGTAAGGATGCCACCGCAACGGCCTCAAAGTTACATTGCAAAACTCGCAGCCTCTGCAGCAGCCGCGCCCGATTTCTACCAGTCCATTAATTGAAGGACCCACAATATCAGGTATCTCCCCTAAACTAGGCACATCCTTAACGCTGGCTTCATAGTACTGTGGCACAGGCTCCCCGTTCAACACGGCCCTGAAGAACTTGCCGATAACGGTCTCAGCTTCACCTTCAACCACATAATCTATTCCGTTCTCCTCGACAAACGATGGCCTATAACGGAACTGCCATGTGCCAGGACCACCGACAATAATTTTCGCGCCCTTCTTTTTCGCCTTTTTAATCGCTGAGCTGCCGAGCAAGACTTGGAAGTACTTCGCCAGGTAAGGCTCCTTCTTTAAGATAGCTGCGAGGGTGCTTGAGGCTGGACCTAACCCAAATGGATCCATCGTGTAGATGCCTATAATCTTGGCTTTGTCAATGTAGTCTTCCAGATGGTTGGGGCTGACTGTGGCGACGTTAAATCCTTCCTTCAAAAGTTGCGCTTCGACTTTTCTTAAGCCATAAGGCGCCGCGAACGGAACGCCTTTGCTGGTTTTAATCGGTGGAAAAA
>CAZYUQ010000210.1:0-1686 GCA_964650565.1 uncultured Candidatus Bathyarchaeia archaeon
TGGCTGGGGAGGAGGAGCAACAGCCACTATAGAAAAGTCGCTGAAGGGCGCGGGCATGGAGTTGGCGGCGCCTGCATTGACGGTTAAGTGGGTTCCTGACAAAGCTGAACTGCAGAAATGCTTCGAGTATGGACAAGAGTTCGCCAAAAAAATCAAGGCAACAGAATAGAATTTAGGTTCTATTCTTTTTTTCTGTTCGTTCTTTGTCTAGTTTCATCCACCATTCTGGGACTTTGAAGTCTTCGGTTGTGTCCCAACTGTCGAATGGTTTAATGTCCAGTACTGGTGTGCCATCGAATGCATCTAAGCCCTGAACAGTAACCACGTTGCCTTCTACGTTTAGCAGTTTGACTCGCGTTAGCCCAATCGGGTTCGGACGATGAGGTGAACGAGTGGCGAATGTTCCCAGCAGCGGCATGTCAGCTCTTCCGCGGGGATGAACCTTCATTATTTTTCGGTCTTCGTCCGACATTTCATGCAGCCAAAAAAGCACGAATATATGCGAGAACTCTTCGATGCCCTCCAAAGCCTCAGTATATTCTTCACGAAAGATTATCTGCGAAATCACATTCTTGTCCCGGACTTCCTTGCCAACTGCCTCTGTTTTGACGAAACCTATAGGCTCCAAACAAATCTTACCTAATGAAGACATCAAACAACATATCTCCTCAATCGTAAACCATTAACAAACTCTGAAACTAACAATATAAGGACCTCTTTTTCAGAAAAACTAGTGGTTGCTTGCTTTGGTTATTAGTTCTTTTGCTATGTTCATGGCTGCGTCTCTGAGTCCAACGTCTTTGCTTAGGGCAGTTTCTATGACTTTGACCGTGTTTCTTCGGATTTTTCGTTGAACCAGTTCCAGCATTCGTTTGGGGTTGTAGCCTCGATACTCAGCGTAAGAGGAGATTACTCCTCCCGCGTTTGCCAGAATGTCAGGAACAACAAAAACGCCCTTACCCGACAAAACATTCTCGATTTCGGGGCGCACGGGAAGGTTAGCCGCCTCAACCACCAGTTTCGCTTTAACACGCTCCACGTTACCCGCGTTGATTACGTCAGGTAGGGCAGCGGGAACAAGAATATCCACAGACAACTCGAAAAGCTCCCTGTTCTCCAGCACTTTGCCCGGACCATAATTTATTACCGAACCAGTTTCAGTCTTAACATCCAACAGTTTCTCATAGTTTAGCCCGTCGGGGTTGTAGATGCAGCCTTTAGAATCCGAGACAGCCACAACCTTCACGTCAATCTGCGTCAAATACTCAACAACTAAGGAGCCAACGTTCCCGAAGCCCTCCACCACGGCTGTTGCGTTGTCAATGTCCAAGCCATCAACATAATTTGCCGCCGTGAACGCTGCCTGCACCACGCCCAAGGCTGTGGAGCCATACTCGTGAGGGATACCGCACTTTACGCCCGGCTTAACGCACAGGTGAGCAGGTTTTCCTGTGGCAGATTTCATAGAACCGTTCTCTTCCGCAAAAGCTGCCATCTCCTTCTCTCCGGTATTCATGTCTGGCGCGGCTACATAGAGGCTTGGGCACACCCGCTTCAAGGCTCTGGAGAAGGCTCTGATTAAGTCCATCTTCTTTTCTTCCGGCATCTGTTCTGGGTCAGCGATTATGCCCGATTTGGCTCCTCCAAACGGAATTTTTGCTAGGGCACACTTCCAAGTCATTGTTC
>CAZYUQ010000211.1:0-1641 GCA_964650565.1 uncultured Candidatus Bathyarchaeia archaeon
GCTCAGGCATACCCAGCATCCGCAGTAAACGGTAAATCCTGCGGAACATCAACCGTGCCAAGTAACCCTCATGAATATTCGAAGGCACCACACCCTCTGAAAGAATAAAGCTCAAGCATTTCGTGTGGTCAGCCACTGCAAAAGCGTTTTCAACGGGCGCAAGCACCTTATCCAACTCCTCCATCGGCATCCCCACAAGCTGAGCCACGCGCCGCCTCGCGTTAAACCTGTTCACAGTCTTATCCACACTCACCAGCCCCGAATGCCGGGCTACACGCGACAGCAACTTGTCGTCAATCTTCGTTAAACCAGCCATCTTGAAAATCTTGTTCAGCAACTCGCCGTAAACCGCGTGGAAACAGCTGGGGCTTCCCTGCGAAAGCCACGCGAAACGGTCCAAACCATAACCCGTGTCCACTGTGCGTATAGGCAACTTGACGAACTCGTCGTTCACCACCTTGTACTGCATAAAAACAAGCGTGCCCACTTCTAACCCGCCGATGATGCATTCCACGTCGGGTCCAGCGTTTCCGCCGCCCACCCAAACATCCTCCTTATAGGTGACTTCCTCAGACTTCACGCCTAACACGTCTGTGACGAACTCGTGGTGATAGCGAACTGTTTGGTCTTTCCAGTAAACTTCGCGGTCAGGGTAATTGAAGGCGTGATGCCCGCCCATCTCGAAAATAGTCAGGTGCCTGCCAAACGTTGGACCCGTATTCGCAATATCCACCAGTCTAATGCACGGTTGCGCTATCACAAGCGGGTTAGCAGGCGGCGGCGCAATGCCCTCTGTAACGTAAGGCTGAAAATCAATTATGCTTGCATGCGTCAAGTAAATATCCGCCCTCCACCGTGCCACCACAGGGTAAGGCTTAACCCGCGCGTGCCCATGCTTCTCAAAGAACGAAAGGAAAGCCTCCCGCATCTCTGGAAGGCTATAACTATGCTTAGTAGGCGAATCGCCAAGGAAAGAGTAGCAGGCGCACTCGTCTGAAGTTGATTCGCCGCATGTCTCCTGCTCAGGGTTCTGCGTCCAATAATATTCTCCGCATCTTGGGCAGAGCTTCCTCACGAAACCCTCTTCCTTGAAGAAGGGCAACGCGTACTCTTCAGGTGGAAAGCGCTTCAACGTTCAAGGCACTCCGTTAGCTGATAACAGTTTAATGAAAGGGTTTACGGGTTTCATGGATTTAAACAATTTCGCTGGCTCAGCCTAAGCCGCTTAAACCGTAAGCTGCAAAACCCGCAATACACCTCAAAGTCAAAAAAAGCATGGCATAAAAAAGGGTGAAAGAGTGAAAATGTAGATTGACTTACGCTCTACAGTTTCACAGAATCGCCTTTTAGATTTTTGGCTTTTTGAAGTAGCGCGTGCTGACTATCACGGCAACTGTTGACAACGACAGCATGACTCCAATGGTTAAGACCTCTGGAACAGTTTCGCTTGCAGTGTTACCAGCGCCGTAAGTGTCGGGGACATCAGCACTTGATTCTGGCGGCCACATCAGGGTTTTTCCTGTGCTTGCATCGTATACTTCTAGTCTAGCGTTGTTGAAGTATCCCATTGCCAGCGGTCCTCCAGCAGTACCTTTGTCGAGGTAAATTTCATATACCCGATGCCCAGAAACTGTCGTAGCT
>CAZYUQ010000212.1:0-1531 GCA_964650565.1 uncultured Candidatus Bathyarchaeia archaeon
TACCTGCGCCAATCCACGCTGGAGGATTACGTTACCACGGAATGGCTCCAACCGTCAGCCTGCTAAAAGAGGAAGGCGCCATTAAATCTCGGGCATACAATCAGCTTGAAGCATTTGACGCCGCAAAACTGTTCACCCAAACTGAAGGAATAATTCCAGCCCCTGAACCAGCACATGCGATAAAGGCTGCGATTGACGAAGCAGTCAAATGTAAAGAGACAGGCGAAGAGAAGACTATTCTGTTTCTGTTGTGTGGTCACGGTCACTTTGACATGAAAGCGTACGACGACTACAACCACGGCAACATGCTTCCATACGAGTACCCGCAAGAGAAAGTCAACGAAGCAATGAAGAAACTCAAGGCACTCTACCCATGGCTCAACGACGAACTCAGCAACATCGCATAAAACAAACCCAAAAAATCTCTCCCTTTCTTTCTTTTTTTGTTTTTTAAACCCGAAAAGCAGTTGTTAATCCGTCATTTTTTGGGTTCTATTTCAGAGGTCTAGCCGTAGCAGACAATCTGCTTCCTGTTTAGGTGCCCTATTTTTCATTACATTAAAGTAACGGTTAGCTTCAGTTAATATGGGGGTTAAGTTGGTTAAAGTTTCTAAGGTTACAAAACGGGACGGGCGCGTAGTTGGTTTTGATGAAACCAAGATAGCTGACGCCATCTTTAAGGCACTAAATGCTGTCGAGAAGGCAGATGAAAAGTTAGCGAAAGAGCTTACTGTTGATGTTGTGGGGCTCCTCAATGAACGTTTTGGAGAGCAGATTCCTAGCGTCGAGAACATTCAGGACATAGTTGAGGAGGCTCTAATCAGAAAAGGTTACTCTGACGTAGCCAAAGCATACATTCTGTATCGCCAAAAACGCACAGAAATCCGAGAGCAAAAACAGTTCTTCGGAGTAGTTGACGATCTGAAGCTGGGAGTCAACGCCATATATGTGCTGAAAAACAGGTACCTCATGAAAGACGAAGAAGGCAAAATCACCGAAACGCCCCGCCAAATGTTTCGCAGAGTCGCCAAAACCGTAGCCCAAGCGGACCTTATCTATGACAAGAACGCCGAGGTTGAACATACTGAAGAAACGTTTTACCAAGTTATGGCAGACAGGCTGTTCCTGCCTAACTCTCCGACTCTCATGAACGCAGGCACCAGACTTGGGCAACTCTCTGCCTGTTTTGTTTTGCCTGTCGAGGATTCGATAGATGGAATATTTACCACCCTGAAGCACATGGCGATAATCCATCAGTCAGGTGGGGGAACTGGTTTCTCTTTCTCTAAGCTGCGACCTGCAGGCGACTTAGTGGGCTCCACGAAGGGCGTGGCTTCGGGTCCAGTTTCGTTTATGACAATCTATGACGCTGCAACTAACGTGATTAAGCAGGGAGGACGAAGAAGAGGAGCCAACATGGCAATCTTGGATGTGACCCATCCTGACATTTTACGGTTCATTGAAGCAAAATCCCGCGAAGGAATCTTGACGAACTTCAACATTTCAGTCGCGGTTACAGACAAGTTTATGG